>DATNPC010000242.1:0-8934 GCA_036703375.1 Allocoleopsis sp. | reverse complement strand
ATACATAAAGAGTTGATGAAGATGGCGATCGCTTTTTAAAGCGGTGCATAAGTGGTAGTAGCAACGGAGATATGTATTAAGGCAGATGCAAGGGTTGGGATTGTTCCACCAGCGTGCATTGAACGACGAACGAACATCGGGTGCTTCTACTGTGATGCAAACCATGCTTTTACTCTCTATCTACCCTGTCTTAGGAGTTAACCCCCGATGCTTGCTCAAACAATTGAGTGCAACACAGCCCCTGGTATTGACTACACGATTACTCGCAGCAAACAAGGATGGCAACTAACCGTCTGGGAAGCAGCGGTTACAGAAGAAGACATGAATCCATTCCTGTGGAAGTTTAGAGTAGAACTGCCAACGCTCAAGGAAGCACAGTCTACGCTGCAAAGCATTTTGGGAGAGCGTCAGTAGACCGAAAACTTTTGCGTTCTCATGGCTTTTTCTAATTTCCTTAGAACTTACGCATTGCCGGGAGCATCTTGCGTAAAAACGGCACAACCACGAGGAAATTGACCCTACAGGTGTGTTCGTGCGTAAGTCCTGTTCCTACTAACCACGAACTCCTAACGCAGCAGTGGCACTAGCTGTTCTAAAGCGGTAGCGATCTTTTGACGGAAGTCTGGATCTGGGTCATTTAAAAGTTGTCTGAGTTTGGGTATAGCCGCTCTAGCTTCAGCCCCCATCTGACCTAACGCTATCGCCGCCTCACCGCTGACCCATTTAGTCGTACTGCCGTTGTCTGTAGTGTTGAGTAGTCGAATCAATCTGGGGACAGCTATCTTTGCCGGCCCCCCGATTTGTCCGAGTGCACGAGCAGCACTCACTCGCACACTGTCATCGGGATCGTAAAGGAGTTGGATGAGCAGTGGAACAACCGACTCAGCATCAGGTCCGATCGCGCCTAACGCGCTAGCTGCTTTTTCACGCACCCACGAATCGGGATCGTCCAAGAGTTGACCAAGTGGGAAAATGGCAACTTGAGCTTCTTTTCCCATTTTTCCGAGTGCCTCAGCCGACCAAGCACGCACTCGGCGATCGCGATCGCCTAATCTCTGGATGAGTTGAGGAATCGCGGCTTTAGCCTTGACTCCCAGCACTCCCAGACAAGAGGCTGCCTCGGCACGTATCCTGGCATCAGTCGCTTCTAGGAGTTGAATCAGGGTGGGAATCGTCACTTGGGCATCGACACCGAGTACCGCCAGCGTTCTGGCTGCACTCACGCGCACATCTGGCTCCGAGTCATCCAGACGTTGCATCAGTTTGGGAATCGCCACTTTAGCATCAGTCTCTATTTTCCCCAGCCAATTCGCCGCGTTGACCCGTGCTGAAGGTTCCCGGCGATCTAGGTTTTGCAGCATCTGCTGAAGCAGCGCTGCTTTTGCCGCGCCTCCAAGCTTATTTAAGGCATCAGCGGCTTCGCGACTAACTGTGGAATTGGGGTCATTGAGTTGTTGGATGAGGCTGGCAATAACTAGTGGTGAGTCAGCACCAATTCGTTCTAGGCTGGAGATGACCAGCCCTTGGCCCAGAAAGTTTGGCTCATTGAGTAATCGGACGAGTTTCGGGATTGCTGGTTTTGCCTGGGTTCCTAAATTTCCCAGTGCCGAAATCGCACTCAAACTCACCTGCCGCTCCGGATCGTCGAGGAGATCGATGAGCGCGGGAAGCATAGTTTGTGGTTCAGCTCCGATGAATCTGAGCGCTACGATCGCACGATCGCGAATACCTGGATTGGCATCCTGGAGCAAAGGCAGAAGTTTTGGTACAGCCGCCTTTGCCTCAACTCCCAAGGAGGCTAACGCCTCGATCGCCTCACCACGCACAACTAAATCTGGATCGTCGAGACATTGAGTCAGGGCAGGAACGACTGCTGACGCTGAAGGTTTGATGCGCCCGATCGCTTCAGCCGCCTCCTGACGTAATTTTGGATCGGGATTTTGCAACAGTTGCATCAGCTTGGGAACGGCTACGCTGGCTTGAACTCCCATCCAACTGAGAGTGTTGAGCGCACTCAGGCGTTGGTTAAGGTCTGCGGTATCCAAAAGTTGAATCAACTTCGCGATCAGTGCGGCTCTTGCTTGCGGTCCCATCGCCTGCAACGCGGAGGTAGCACTGTAGTATAGTCCTGAGTTTGGCTTGTCTAGGAGTCGCAGCAGAGTTGGAACCGCAGATCGAGCATCAGGACCGATTTTTCCTAGCGCCGAAGTTGCGCGATCGCGTACATTGCCATCTGCATCCTCTAAACGCTCAATGAGTTGAGGCACTGCCGCTTTTGCCTCAGAACCAATCTTCCCTAGTGCCTCCGCTGCATTCGCTCGCACGTCTGCCTCTGAGTCAAAAAGCAGTTGGGTGAGTTGAGGCACGGCTCCCTTTGCCTCCGCTCCCAACTGTCCGAGGGCATACGCTGCACTCGCCCGTATACCGGCATCCGGTCGATTCAGCAATTGGAGCAGGGCTGAGATTGTCGTGCTGTCTGAGTCAACCAAATTCCTCAAGGCTTGAGCCGCATTATATCTTACGCTTGAGTCAGAGTCTTCTAAACGTTGAATCAACGACCCAATCGCCACTTTCGCCTCAGGGCCCATCTTTCCCAACGTATCAGCAGTCCTCCAGCGGACGACAGAATTGGGATGGTTGAGAAGTTGCACCAGCTTGGGAATAGCAACTGTCGCCCTAGGGCCTATTTTGCCTAGCGCCTCAACCGCATCAGACTGTACCTTGGAATCTGAATCGTCCAGACGTTGCACTAGTGCTGGAATCACGGTTTTTGCCTCCGCTTGCAGCCATCCTAAAACACTCGCCGCTGCTGCACGTACATCGGCATCAGAGTCTTCCAAACGTTGGATCAGCTTGGGAATCGCAGGTAGCATTTCATCATTGCGTGACTTTCCCAATGCGAAGATCGCACTCACACGCACGCGAGGGTTTGGATCGTCCAGCAGTTGGATCGAGATCGGCACAAAGGTCTTTGCCTCAACTCCTAGTCGATCTAGCGTATCGATCGCACTCAATCGCACCCTTGAGTCAGAGTCTGCCAAGCGCTGAGTTAGTTTCGAGATGGCGGCTTTTCCATCGGTATAACTGCCCAGATTGGCTAAATTCCGAGCCGCGTCTGCCCGAACATCAGGGTTCGCATCATCCAGCAATTGGATCGAGGCGGCAATTACCGCTTTACTACCTTCGGGCCACATCCTCTGGAGTGCATCGAACGCCCTAGCGCGCAGAGTTGAGTTCGGATTCCCCAATAGCTGGCTCAATTTCGGGATGGCAGCTTTGGCAGCCTCACCCATCCGCCCCAAGGCTGTAGCTGCTGACTCCCGCACGCTATTTTCTGGATCGTCGAGGACCTGAATTAGCCTGGGAATTGAGGCTTTGACCTCACTACTGGGTCGCTGGGCGCGATCGGGAGCAGAATTGAGCGGGATATTAGACAGAGAACCAAAGTCTCTTAGTGGCGTTGACGAGCTAATGATAAATTTTGGGGTGTCGATTTTCTCCCTAGAACCTATTCGCCCTAAAGCATCTGCTGCTTTAGCCCGCATCTCTGGAACGGGATCGTCTAGCAGTTGGATGATAGTTGGTATAAACGTTTTTTCCGGGGAACCAATCCACCGCAGCGCCTCGGCGGCACTCAGACGCACCGCAGAATCTGAATCTTTCAAACGTTCGGTTAATTTGGGAATCGCTGGTGTTGCCTTGGCTTCCATCCATCCCAGCGCTTTCGCTGCACTCAGACGCACGAGCGGTGTAGGGTCATCCAGCAGTTGAATCAGTTGAGGCAGTGCGGCTGTTGCAGAGCTGTCCATCCAACCTATGGTAATAGCTGCCTTGGCACGTACCTCGGAGTCCGGATCGGACAGCATGGGAATCAATAGTGGAATAACAGATTTGACTGCTTCACCTTGCCTCCCTAGCATTTCCACCGCGTTAGCGCGGACAGCAGGGTTTTTGTCTTGGAGCCGATCTTGCAACTGTTGCCAACTGGGAGGCGACTGGTCGAGGATGAGTTGTGCAAAACACCGAGTACTCGGCTGCACGACCAACGATAGACACAGGCTCACTACAGATACTAGTGTTGACCAATTTTTGCGATCGCGCTTCACCACTCCCCCTCCTCAAAACTCTAGAGATGCTTCAACCTAAAACACAAGAGGATTCTGATGCAGATAATCCGCTCAACTTTCCCCTTGCTCGACAATGCGAGCTGACAGAGGCTCAATGTGTTTGCCCTTGTCACACTCTTAGGATGCTCCTCTCATACCTATTGCTCTGAGACAGAAGCTTATGCAACGTCAGTTAAGATTTCCTATGCCTGTGCTACTCGATTTAAAGGCAGCGTAACTGTAACCGTTGTGCCAATGCCCTCTGTGCTTTCTAATTGAATCTGTCCCTGATGCAAATCTACGCACCGTTTAACGATAGAAAGTCCCAGTCCAGTACCTTGAATTTGACCGACGTTGCTAGCACGATGGAAGGTTTCAAACAAACGTTGTTGGTCTTTGAGGGGAATACCAATACCTTCGTCTTGGATGTGAAATGTGGCGATATCATCTTTGCAGCTTAGGTCAAACCGAATTCTGCTATCTTCACGAGAATACTTGATGGCATTGGACAGGAGATTGGTGAAGATGTGTCGCAACAGAATGGCATCCATGACAACCGGAGGGCAGCCAGTTTGACAGGTAAAGATTAGCTTGTGGTTACTGGCACTCAGTTGTAAGGTTTCTGTGAGTTCGCGGCAAAACTCTTCTAAATTTAAGGTAGTAGGATCGTACTTCAGTCCACCTGCTTCACTTCGAGCGAGGAGCAATACTTCATCTAAGAGTTGCAGCATGTCAGAAATCGACCCTTGCATTAGTTCAAGGTAGCGATCTTTACGCTCTTGATCTAGTTGCGGGTTGTTACCCCGAAGTTTATCCGCACAGAGTCGAATGGTGGTCATGGGAGTGCGGAACTCATGGGAAACCATGGAAACAAACTTTGATTTGAGCTGGTTGAGTTCCCGTTCTTTTTCTAATGCGATTAGCGTGCGTCGCTCGCTCTCCTGAAGCTGCTTCAAGATGCGCCCCCGTTCGATCGCGTAACGAAGCGATCGCACCAGCATTTCCTGCGCGATTTCTCCTTTGACGAGGTAATCCTGCGCTCCTAAAGCCACCGCTTTTAGCGCAATCTCCCGATCGTCAGTGCCTGTCAGCACGACAATGGGTATGTTTTGAGCAGCTGCCTGAATTCGAGAGACGGTATCTAATCCCTTAGAATCTGGGAGGGAGAGGTCTAACAAAATGACACTAAAGTTGGACTGACTCAGGTATTCGAGAGCAGTACTCAGACGCTTTGCCTGAACGATATGCCACTGCTGCTCGTCTACTTGCTCCAACATTTCCATCAGTAGATAAGCGTCAGCTTTATTATCTTCAACTATCAACAGAGGAGTCGGCATTACCTCAGATGAATCGCTTTTCATCCTTTATCCTTCAACAGTTTAATCCGCTCTAGGTGGCAGAGTCACAGCCGTCAACCAAAACGTCTCAATTGACTTTACAACTGCAATGAACTGCTCTAAGTCAACCGGTTTAACGAGGTAGCTGTTGGCTTGTAATTGATAAATTCTCAGAACGTCTTCTTCCTGGGCAGAAGTAGTCAGAACTATAACAGGAATCGATTTTAAGCGATCGTTGTGCTTGATGTCCTCCAACACCTTTCCACCATTTTTCTTCGGTAGGTTTAGATCCAACAGAATTAAATCTGGACGTGGGGCATCCGTATAGTTTCCCTGTTGGTAAAGAAAGTCAAGAGCCTCGACACCATTCTTAACCCAATGCACGTTGTTGCGGACTTGGCTTTCAGCGAGAGTTTCTATAGTTAAGTGAGCATCACTTTTAGAATCCTCGACAAGCAGGATTTCCATAACCTTTAATTCATCATACGTATTCATTCTGGTTAAGCATTAACGATTGGGATTTCAAAATAGAAGGTAGCACCCTTTTCCAGTTGCGATTCTACCCAAATACGTCCTCCATGGCGTTCAACAATTCTTTGGCAAATTGCTAAACCCAGGCCCGTACCGGGATATTCATCGCTAGCGTGGAGACGCTGAAAGATACCAAAGATTTGCTCGGCATACTGTGGCTCAATGCCAATTCCATTATCGCGAACTCGGAAGACCCATTTAGACGTTTTTTGTTCTGCTGATATATCGACTTGGGGAGGGGCTTCGCTGCGATATTTAATCGCGTTACCGATTAGATTTTGGAACAGGTTAGTTATTTGAGCCGTGTCTGCGAGGACGGTAGGTAGGGAGCCTGCTGTAATCGTTGCCTGGTTTTCTGCGATGCTCAGTTGTAAATCTTTCAAGACTTTATGGACAACCGCGTTACAATCTGTGGGTTGCAATTTCAACTTATGTCGCCCTACCCTCGAATAAGCTAGCAAATCTTTAATCAGTTGCTGCATTCGGGTGGCACCATCTACAACAAAACCAATGTAAATGTCGGCTTTTGCATCTAACTTTCCTTGGTAGCGTTTTGCCAGCATTTGGGTATAACTAGCGACGGCTCGCAGAGGTTCTTGTAAATCGTGAGAAGCAATATAGGCAAACTGCTCTAAATCTTGGTTAGAGCGTTTTAAATCAGCTGTCAATTGTTCGAGTTGCTCATTGGCTTCGGTTAGTTCAATGGTTCGTTCCTTCACCCGAATATCTAATTCATCTCGCGCTTTCATCAGCGCTTCCTGCGCTCGTTTGCGCTCCAATTCAATACCAGCGCGAGCGGCGAAAATTTTCAAAATCGAAAGAGCGTAGGGTTTCGCATTCATGGGCTTATCATCCATCACTGCTAGGTGTCCCAGAATGTTGCCGGATGAGTCGTGCAGCGGAATGCCCAAATAACTTTCTATATGTAAATCAACTAAATCTTGGTCTTCAGGAAAGAGCGACTGTATACGCTCTGGATAACAGCATACCTCTCCACCCACAACGTATTCGCAGGGCGTACCGGCTAGCAGGTAGGTAACGTTTTCACTGAAGCCCTCTCCCTTCCAAAAGGCAAGCGTGCGAGCGCGTGTATTGGAAGCATCAGTGCATTCTGCAATAAAGGTGTATCGTACCTGAAGCGCATCTGCAAGGTGACGAGCCAGCGAACAAAAGAAATCGCTGCCAGTGACAGCCGCTGTTCCTTCGGTAATCGCCCGTAGGGTTTCCTCTGCCTGCTGACGCTGAGCCATTTCTTGTTTCATCTCGTCATAGAGTCGGGCATTTTCTAGGGCAATCCCGGCTTGTGAGGTGAGAATTTGCACGACTTCAATGCGCTCGCGTGTAAAGGCTTCGGTTATTAGGTTATTTTCGAGAGATAAAACTCCAATCGGCTTGCCTTGATGCAGGATTGGCACGCACAGGATCGATTTGGGTTGGTTACGAGCAATGTAAGGATCGCTCGCAAACCGACTATCATTTTCTGCATCCCCGATAACCAGACTTTCGCAAGTTCTTTTCACGTAATTTGCGATCGCAGATGAAAAGTTTTGGTTCAATTCCACAAGGGGCGATGGAACGATTTTTACATCGAGTTCATCAATCGTGCCTTCCGCTTGAATCAATGCTTTACCGTCTTTCTCCTGGATGAGGAGGCCTCGTTGCGCTCCAGCATTCTCAATTAGAATCTTCATCAACTTCGCCAGTAACTTATCCAGCACGATTTCACTGGAAAGAGCTTGCGCGGCTTTGATAACAGTGGCTAAGTCCAGTACTTCTGCCTGGGTGCTTTCAGTAGTGGTTGGAGACGTAGAACGTGACGTGCTTTTAGTCGCTCCTCGGGTTGATTCAGAAATGCGATCGAGCAACTGAGGATATCGTGCATCTAAATCTTTAACTTTCGCGATCGCGCCCCAGCTTAGATAACAATAACGAGCCTCCAACATGTAAGCTTGGGCAATTTTAACTTTACCTTGGGCGAGATAAAATTTTGCCGCTAGTTCCTGGGCAAGGGCTTCTTCGTTGAGATAGTCGTTTTCTTGAGCCAAGGCGATAGCCTTATCGTAATAGTCCATTGCCAAATGCACTTGACCTAAAATGCGATATCGCTCTGCTTCGACAAGATAAAATTTGTGTAAATAATTCATTGGGGCATTATGCGCCCAACGCTGCATTTTTTCCTGGTTAGCTGCTACCTTGCTTAATATTTTTTGTTGGTCTTGTTTTGAGCAGTCATCAAATCCGGTGATTCTGGCAAGAGAGTCGTAGAAATAGAAGACGGGAACAACGAGTAAACCGATTGCGCCGTCTAACAAAAGCTGTTCGGCAAGGGTGGCATTTTCAACAGCCTTGGAGTAGTCTTGAAACAGATAACAGAGAACTACTTTATTGAAATATAGATTGTAAATTGTATATCTATCATTAATGGCAAGATGAAGAGGCAGATTTTTTTCCTCGTTATACGCTTCACCGATTAAGCAGCAGGGATTTTCGGACTGTCCCCTAAGATTTAAGACAGCCTGTCGATACATCTGATTCAAATACAGGGGTTGCTGTTGCTTAAACTGCGCGATCGCATCGCTGTAGGTTGCCATCTCCTGTTCGAGCTGCACGAGTTCTCTGCCCAGAAGAAAGGAGTTGTAGGAGCGATAGAAAATCGAAAATACACCATATTCTAAATCTCCCGCTTCCAACCCCGATTGATAAGCCTCCAGCAACGGATTTAAGGTTTCCCTAAGATGTTCCTTCCAGTGTCTGACATACATTTCAACCAGAAGAAACGTTTTAGATTTAAATTCTTTTGCGTTTAATCGCGGCAATAAGTTTAAAGCGAGTTGAGCAAATTGATAGCCAGCCTCAATATCTTCCTCTACACCACAAAGTACCATCGCATAATCAGCATACCCAAAGGGAGAACCAGGAGCATTACCGTATTTAAGCGATAGTTGAATTTTTTGAAACAC
>DATNPC010000241.1:0-4787 GCA_036703375.1 Allocoleopsis sp. | reverse complement strand
CGTACCAACAACGCCCACCGTGCTGCCATACAGATCGAAGCCCAACAACCCGGCTAGGGAAAAGTTGTCCTCGCGCACTCGGTTATAGGCTTTGTAGAGTTTGCGATTGAGCATCAAGATTAAGCCAGCTGTGAATTCCGCAACTGCGTAGGGAGAGTAAGCGGGTACTCGCACAACAGTGATACCGAGTTCGGCGGCTACATTTAGATCCACATTATTGAAGCCAGCACACCGGAGGGCAATCAGTTTTGTGCCATTGCTAGCCAGCGTCTTCAGTACTGTTGCATCGATGTTGTCATTAATGAAGACACAAACGGCTGGAAATCCAGCCGCTAGGTTCGCCGTTTCTGCGGTGAGGCGAGGTTCAAAAAAGGTAAGCTCATGATTGTACTGGGAATTAGTCTGCTCAAACGACTGGCGGTCATAGGACTTAGTGCTAAAAAATGCGACTTTCATAACAATCCTTGAAAAAACCTATCGCCTGTAGAACTCATAGATAGCTCAACGGGCATGATAGCAGGTATTAGAACGTGATTAAGGTTTTCTTTCTAGCGTGCGTCACGATCGCTGGACTCTTTGGTATTGCAACATTGACGCGGACTCCGTTGCTCATTCAATCTGCTCCTGGTGCGATCGCTCTATTTCTAGTTTGGATATCGAGGTGGAAAAATTCAGCTAGTCAAGAGTACCAGGCAGTTAGCAAATGAACAAAACATTCTACAAAAATGGTCAACCTTTTCCGTTATGTTTTTGGCTTCCTTATTGTTGGAGAAAACTAGATGGTGAGGATTTGCTGTTTTAATGCCGCGCGATCAAGTTAATCTAAAATTTATTTGTAAGGCGCTCATGCAGAGCCTTTGACTTATAATGTGCGTTAAAATTTATGCATAAAAGTTTATGAACTTAATAATCAGTAAAGATGTCAGCTAGAGATACGTTTCATGAACTTGTAAGAGCTGCCCTCCAGAATGAGGGTTGGACAATTACTCACGATCCGTATCATATTGATTTAGGATTTGTTGATTTTTATATCGATTTAGGAGCGGAACAGTTATTGGCAGCTATCAAAGATGGCAAGAAAATTGCCGTTGAAATCAAAACATTCCTCGCTGCCTCGACAATTTCAGAGTTCCATACCGCGATTGGACAATTTATCAACTATCGCATTGCCCTAGAAGAAGATGATGCAGAACGATTACTCTATCTCGCAGTTCCACTAGATGTTTACAAACGCTTTTTCAAGTACTCATTTATTCAGAAGGTAATTCAGCGTAATCAAATTCCACTTTTAGTCTATGACACAGAGAAAAGGGAGATTGCACAATGGATAAATTAAGCTTGTATCGCCAATATATCCAGGAGTTGCTCGTTGAGCGGGCAAAACGGCGATCGCCGAACGATCCGATTGAAAGCGAGACTATTTTTGACACTACGAGCGATCGCTATCAACTTGTGAATGTAGGTTGGAAAGATAGTAGTACTCGAATCTATGGCTGCGTCCTGCATGTGGATATTAAGGATGGAAAAATTTGGGTACAACATGACGGCACAGAAGAAGCGATCGCAGATCAACTTGTGGAGCGAGGAGTTCCAAAGCAAGACATTGTGCTAGCCTATCACGCACCACATGTGCGGCAGTACACAGAGTTTGCGGTGGGGTAATCTTGAGGTGAAAATTTGTACTGTAGAGTTTAACGAGGAGTTAGGCTTGCAGATGCGATCGCTTCTCACTTACTTCACCAAACGGGACGCGATCGCACTTATAAAAAGAACTTTCAGCTCAACTAGCTTCAAGCCACGGCAAATCCTGTATGCTTCCTCATCCGAGGTGATTTGAAACCTAGAACAATTCGCTCTTTTGGGATACCTGCCTCTAACAGTTCGCCAGCAATGCCATCTTCTGTACCATCTCGATGAATCCAGATTTTGCTGTCAATTATCTCGATATGAATAATACAGCCGTGAACCTGGCGGACTCCCTCCCATCCCACTATCATCAATAGGTAGCGATCGGAGTCGCGATCGAACACAGTATGTCGTTCGATCTCTCCGTGAGCATAAGGAATTTGTGCGTACTCAGATATTATTTTTTGAATAATCTGCCGCTCTTGCTCTAAGGTATCCATGTGACGATAGCCTCTGCATCAGGATCGAAAACTAATAGACGGACGCGATTGTTTCTTAACAATAGCTCGCCGATAGGTTCTTCAAACAGTCCGGTAGCCACTTCTGCTGATACTGCCAAATAAAGCTCTCGGTCGGGTTCAACTTGGGCTAGAACATCATGATATACAATATACTGACCGATAGCCTTCTCCAGATCGCTCATTTCAGATAAACCTGTAAAGCTCTTAATTTCAACGGCAATTTTGCGTTTGGCTTTCTCAGCTGCTAAGAGTTGCTCTGCTCCCAAGTCAACATACATATCTTTCTTACCCCATTTTAAACTGAGGGGGTCGTGGGTAATTATCCAATCATCTTTGATGAGAGCATTTTTTACAGCGTTGTGGTAAATATCTCTGGCTGGCATATGGCATTAAATAGTTCATAGCAGGGGGCTTTGCTGGAGGTAGTTCCCTTTAAGATTGTCTAATCAAAAGCCACTCCACTCATACATCAACCACTGGAAAAGCTAAGGGTGCGATCGCGAATTAAGTCAAGACACTTTGGAGGAATTTATCAGCTTAAGTTGAAGTTGATTATCAGTTTTGCCACTCAGCGGAATGCGATCGCACTCCAGTATTTTTGCAAAATGAGAATATACCCAATATTCGTAGGGGCAAACGGTCTGTGCCTCTACGAATTTTCAATCCAGCATCCATTCAACGCTGATTTTTAAAGCCATACGTCTTAAGATGAAACGAATTCAATTCCCTCGATTAAGCCGCCTAGCGGTAACAGCCGCGATCGCAATCTCAACCATCCTCCTGTGCGGAGTCATCTCGCTAGCGCTGCCAACAAGGGAACAACCGCAAGCTAAAGTTTTCGATGAAGTTTGGAAAACAGCACAGGACAATTTCTACGACCCGAACATGAATGGGGTCAATTGGCAAGCGGTGCGGTCTAAGTATCAGCCTCAGGTGATAAAAGCCCAGTCTAGTGAAGAGGTAGCGGCTGTTATCAATCAAATGCTCTCGGAGCTAAAAACCTCTCATACCCGCTTCTACACTCCTGATGAGTCAGCTTATTATCAGATTTTAGGGATTTTTCAGCCCAGAAATCCTGACTTACAAAAGCAGCTACAGAAGTTCTTTCCGAGCGGCAAGATTGAATACAGTGGCATTGGTATCTTTACCAAAGACATCAACGGTCAAACGTTTGTGAGTGGTATTTTAGATGGCAGTCCGGCTGCTCAATCGGGACTAAAAGTTGGCGATCGCTTACTCAGTGTTGATAGTCAACCATTTCGCCCCATTCAGTCTTTTGCGGGTAAAGCTGGTAAGGACGTGACGCTGCTAATTCAGCGATCGCTTAACCCAGCTAATCCACAAAAAATCGTAGTTAAACCCAAGATGCTGGATGCAACCACCATGTTTATGGATGCTTTAGAGGCCAGTATCCAGGTATTTCAACGACAGAGCAAAAAAATTGGCTACGTCCATATCTGGTCTTATGCGGGCGATCAATACCAGCAGCAGCTTGAAGATGAACTGCTCTATGGTCGCCTCAATGAAGCAGATGCGTTTGTTTTGGATCTCCGAGAAGGCTGGGGCGGTGCGCCTCTCACCGCTCTGAACATCTACACGGGTCAAGGCCCAAGCATAACGAATATTCCCCGCAATGGTCAGCGCTACATCTACAACTCGCATTGGAAAAAACCAGTAGTCATGCTGGTGAATGAGGGCAGTCGCAGTGCCAAGGAAATCCTGGCGTTTGGCTTTCAGCACTATCACATTGGCCCCGTTGTCGGTGCTAAAACCGCTGGAGCGGTGGTGGGTGGTTCTCCGTTCCTCATGCAGGATGGCAGCTTGCTTTACCTAGCCGTCGCCAATGTATTCGTTGATGGAGAACACCGACTAGAGGGGGAAGGTGTCACACCAGATGTCGTGATTCCATTTACCCTAGAATATGCTCAAGGTTCAGACCCACAAAAAGAGCGAGCAATTGAAGTGGCGCTAGAATCTGTCAAGCAGCACAAATAGATCGGGACTTATATATATATTGTCTGGCTGATTACCCTTAATCAAAGCATGTTTGTAGTGAGCGCTTCAGCGGCCACTCTCCAGAGGACTAAAGTCCTCACCACAAACATCCCGCATAGGGTGGTTTTCTTCGCGGACATGATATTACGCATTGATGCCAAAACAGGGTGAACTAAGCTAATCCGCATTTCAGTTGCTCGCTTCATCTCCCAATGGTCACTGATATTCGTTATCTGATGAAAACTTACCGCTCTGTTGTTTGGCTCAATAGTTTCTCTTTATTTCTGGTTTTTAGTCTGATTGTCTATGCAAAGTTTTTTGGCTCATCTGTAGAAGAGTTATTCCGCCATCCTCCTTTCGCTTCATCTTTGGATGTCGGTTTTTTGACTAATACATTCCAAGTTCTTTGCTCTGTACCACCTGTAATTTGTGCCTTTACTTTTGGTTTAAACACAACTATTCGTCCTCGTAGTCCAGAGAACCTGTTTATTCTGTGTTCGGCACTTTTAACAGGAGGGTTTTTATTCAACGAAATTTATCGGCTTCATGTCGTGCTGGCGATCGCAGGCATTCCTAAGCTTGTCACTATTGCGGTATACGCCATTATTCTGCTGGCCTACACCTTAGCGTTCAAGCAACGAATCC
>DATNPC010000240.1:0-13172 GCA_036703375.1 Allocoleopsis sp. | reverse complement strand
GAATCCATCGGCAGCTAAGCGTGCGTTTCCAAAATTAGAAATCGTTGAGTACACGCCCACAGAATCAGGTTCCTGGCAAAAAGCGATCGCGGGATGTGATGCCGTAGTTAATCTGGCAGGAGAACCCATTGCCGAGAGTCGCTGGACTCCACAACAAAAGCAGGAGATTCTCAATAGCCGCCAGTTGGGTACGCAAAAAATTGTCGAAGCAATTGTCCAAGCTAACCCTAAACCTTCTGTATTAATTAACACATCCGCGATCGGGTACTACGGCACGAGCGAAACGGCTCTGTTTGATGAAACCAGTCCTGCGGGTAACGATTTCCTGGCTGAAGTTTGTCAAGCGTGGGAAGGTGAAGCGCAAAAAGTCAAGGATGCGGGTATCCGACTGGTCATCTTGCGGTTTGGCATTGTCCTAGGCAATGGAGGGGCACTGGCGAAAATGATACCTGCCTTCAAACTATTTGCGGGTGGACCGCTGGGTACTGGTCGTCAATGGTTCTCCTGGATTCACCAGGACGACTTGGTAGACTTAATCCTCTTTGCTTTGACCCGACCCGATGTTGAGGGGGTGCTCAACGCTACGGCACCGAATCCCGTTCGGATGTCAGAAGTGAGTCAAGCTATCGGGGAAACTCTCGGTCGTCCCTCCTGGTTTCCCGTTCCTAGTTTTGTCCCGGAACTGCTTTTGGGAGAAGGGTCTAAGGTTGTCCTGGAAGGCCAGCAGGTACTACCCAAACGAACGACTAGCTATGGCTTTGAGTATCACTATCCGACTGTAAAGCAAGCTTTAGCAGAGATTTTAGCGTCTAGCTAGAGACAATCCAGACAGAACCAGAAAACCAGGGATTGGTCAGTTCAGTACTGAATTGAGAGTCCTGATCGAGAAAATGACCCCACTGCTATTGCCCTTGCAATGAAGTGGGGTTTTCTGGAGGTTCATGGTGAAAAATTGCTGGAGCGCAATCGAAGTTGAACCCTATCGATTAGTGAGTGACTTCAGTCGGTTGACTTGGCACCTCGGGAGCTTTTTCTGTTTGGGTCTCGGATTCGTCTTTCACCCGTTGGAGTTTTGCTCCTAGCCGTCGTAGTTTTTCTTCGAGATTGTCATAGCCTCGGTCTAAGTGATGCAAGCCTTGGATTGTTGTTTTCCCCTCGGCTGCCAGTCCAGCCAGTACCAAAGCCGCAGATGCTCGTAAATCTGTGGCTACTACAGGAGCGCCCGATAGCAGTGGTACTCCCCGGATAATTGCGTTGTTTCCTTTGACCCGAATATCTGCGCCCATGCGATTTAATTCCGGAACGTGACCTAACCGATTTTCAAATACGGTTTCAGTGATCACGCTGTCTCCTTCGCTCAGGGTCAGCAAGGCCATAAACGGCGCTTGCATGTCTGTGGGAAATCCTGGATAAGGCAGCGTTTCGATATCTGTTGCCCGTAACTGACCAGGAACAATTCGCAAGCAGTTGGGTTCTTCTGCAATCACCTTGACACCAATGTCTCGCAGCTTAGCAATCACAGCTGTGAGATGCTCGGGGACTACCGATGATAGAACGATCTCAGAATGAGTAATCGCCCCAGCGACTAAAAACGTTCCGGCTTCAATGCGATCGGGGATGATGGAGTAGTCTACCGAGTGCAGACTAGGAACACCAGAAATCACGATCGTGTTTGTCCCAGCACCCCGAATTTTGGCTCCCATCGCGCAGCAAAAATTCGCCAAATCTACCACTTCTGGCTCTTGAGCCGCATTTTCAATGGTTGTTTCTCCCTCTGCCAGGGTTGCTGCCATCATCAGGGTTTCCGTAGCGCCCACACTTGGGTAGTCTAGGTAAATTTTTGCCCCTCTTAACCGGCGATTCGGACCAGTCACATAGGCGTGGACAGTGCCATGCTCGATTTGTACTTCAGCTCCCATTTCCCGTAGACCTCGGACATGAAGGTCTACTGGTCTTGCTCCAATCGCGCAGCCACCGGGTAGGGGAACCCGTGCGACTCCCAAGCGTGCCAACAGGGGACCGATGACAAAAAAACTAGCTCGCAACTGGCTGACTAACTCATAGGGAGCTTTCGACTGTCCGATGTCGCGAGCATTAATGTCCAGAACATCACCATGGCGTTCTAGCTGCACGCCCAACGCGGAGAGAATCTGGCTCATCCGCCTGATATCTACGAGGGAGGGCACATTTTGCAGTCGGCAATCTTTGGGGCACAGTAAGGCTCCCGCCATGATTGCTAAGGCAGAATTTTTAGCTCCACTAATTTTGACCTGTCCTTGTAGGGACGCTCTGCCCCAAATCTGCAGGACAGATTTGTCTTTTGCGGGCAGAGAGTTGTTATCTGTCAGGCTCAGAGAGTGATTGATGGGTCTATCCTCCAGAATCTGCGGAATTCTTTGCATTTTTTAAAATTTGGTTTCGATTCTACCTGAAAGATGGGAAATGTCCAGTTTTATAATCAAGCTTGGTGCCTAATGGCAGTCTTGCATTGTACATTGTCTCGATCCTGGTCTTCTGACCTAGCTGAACTCTACTGCTTAATCAAACTACCAATTTTGATTTTTTGCCAAGGACGTTGATAAATTTCATCAGTTGCTGCATAATTGGAGATCGGCGAGAAAAAATCGCCAGCCAGCGGAACTGGCGGAATTGGTAGACGCGCTAGATTCAGGTTCTAGTGTCTGCAAAGACTTCCGGGTTCAAGTCCCGGGTTCCGCATATTAACTTTGGATTTCAGATTTTGGATTCATCACCCATCTAAAATTCAAAATCTAAAATCTAAGATTTGAGATCGCGATGCTAACCAGCACTCAGAATCCCCTAGTCAAGGAAATTAAAAAGCTACACAAAGCTAAGGGACGGAAAGAACAGCAGCTATTTTTGCTGGAGGGAACTCATCTATTGGAGGAAGCTTGTGCGGTCGATTACCCACTCGTAACGGTTTGTTGTACGCCAGAATGGCAAGAGCGTCATCCGCAGTTGTGGCAAGAGGCTGTGCAAAAATCTCAAAGAGCAACACTGGTTAGTTCGCAGGTGATGGAAGCGATCGCAACTACCGTTCAACCGGACGGAGTGGTAGCGACAGCCAAGCGACGCCTGATCTCTCAAGACCCCCTCTTGCAAGAGTTACCCATCGTGAGTTCTTTGGCTATAGCTCTGGAGACCGTACAAGACCCTGGTAATCTGGGAACCATCATCAGAACAGCGGCAGCGGCGGGTGCCCAGCGGTTGTGGTTGACGACAGATAGTGTGGATATCGATAACCCGAAGGTACTGCGCTCGTCAGCAGGCCAGTGGTTCCGGCTGCCGATGACCGTTTGCTCCGATCTACGAGACCTGATTGGTCAATGTCAAGCTCAAGGCGTACAGGTCGTTGCCACCGTACCTGATGCCACTTTAAGTTACTGGGATATCGACTTGCGATGTCCGACGTTGATTCTGTTGGGTAATGAGGCAGCAGGACTCAGAGAAGACTTACTGTCATTAGTCTCTCGACAAGTGACCATTCCTCTCATGTCAGGAGTAGAGTCATTGAATGTAGCGATCGCAGCGGCGTTAATACTCTACGAAGCTCAACGCCAGCGGCGAGACTTGAGCTGAATGCTGAAAACTTCAAAACCGGTTACCCTGTACCCAACTAACCTTCAACTTTCCTCATCTAACCCTTCTTCAGCTTGAATATCTTGCTCACTAAAAAAGGCGTCAAGGTCAGCGGCAGCTTCTTCTAGCAGATTTGTGTTGGCCAACGGTGACTCAGATTCAGGTGTTTGACGCTCCTGTGCCAAGATATTCTGTAGTTGGTCAAGCGACTCTATAAACGCTTTAGTCGCAGCAATCCGCCGATCGTTTTGATGCTCGTGCATAATATCTGTTCCCTTGCATATGGCTTTGAGTGGGAGAGCACCGGGTTAAAACTTTCACCACAATACAACACTGACTAGGATGAATTCTGAATGACAAATGACGTAACGGAAATTCAAAATTAGAATGTATAAATTTACACTACAGATGTTGTAAGTGTTTCCTGATAAGTGGTCAATGAACGGGCGAATTCAGCTTGTATACTTGCGATCGTTCATGGGTCAAGTTGAGAATAAGGAGGGCGACGTGCATGGTTGAAATGGATGTGAGTCAAGAATTTGATTACGATTTGGTGATTATAGGAGCTGGTGTAGGCGGACATGGTGCTGCCTTACACGCGGTGAGTTGTGGCTTAAAAACCGCAATTATTGAAGCGAGTGACATGGGTGGGACTTGTGTCAATCGAGGCTGCATCCCTTCAAAAGCGCTACTCGCTGCATCGGGACGGGTGCGCGAGTTACGGAACGCACACCACCTCAAGTCATTGGGAATTCAGGTTGAAGGCGTCGAGTTTGACCGACAAGCGATCGCTAACCACGCTAACAATCTAGTTACCAAGATTCGTGGCGATCTAACCAACAGTCTCAAACGCTTGGGAGTAGATATCATTTACGGTTGGGGCAGGGTAGCTGGACAACAAAAAGTAACGATCGCTACTGACAAAGGGGAAAAAACCATTACAGCCAAGGATATTATCCTGTCCACTGGCTCTGTGCCCTTTGTCCCTCCAGGCATTACGATCGATGGCAAAACAGTCTTCACTAGCGACGATGCGTTGAAGCTAGACTGGTTGCCAAATTGGGTGGCAATTATCGGTAGCGGCTACATCGGACTGGAGTTTGCCGATATCTACACGGCACTGGGTAGTGAAATTACCATGATTGAGGCTCTAGATCAGTTGATGCCAACCTTTGACCCAGATATTGCGAAGCTAGCAACGCGAGTTTTAATTACTCCTCGCGATATTGAAACCCATGCAGGTGTACTGGCAACAAAAGTAACCCCTGGTTCCCCTGTGGTGATTGAATTGACTGATGCCAAAACAAAAGAAGTTGTAGACATCCTGGAAGTCGATGCTTGTCTAGTGGCAACCGGTCGAATTCCTGCCACCAAAGACTTAGGCTTGGATGCAGTAGGGGTTGAAACCGATCGGCGAGGCTTTATTCCAGTCGATGAAACAATGGCAGTGCTGTCAGCAGGTGAACCCGTTCCGCATTTGTGGGCGATTGGCGATGCCACAGGTCAATTGATGTTGGCTCACGCTGCTTCGACACAAGGAATTGCCACAGTAGAAAATATCTGCGGGCGTCACCGTACAGTAGACTATCGCAGCATCCCAGCCGCTGCCTTTACTCATCCAGAAATTAGCTATGTCGGATTGACCGAACCAGCAGCGAAAGAACTGGGTGAAAAAGAAGGGTTTGAAGTGGCAGTCTCTCGGTCATACTTCAAGGGCAATTCTAAAGCGATCGCGGAAGGCGAGGCAGACGGCATTGCCAAGGTCATCTATCGGAAAGATACCGGTGAAGTTCTCGGCGTCCATATCCTAGGCATTCATGCCTCCGATTTGATTCACGAGGCATCAAACGCGATTGCATTAAGACAGTCAGTCAACACCCTTGCCTATTTAGTCCACGCTCACCCCACGCTGTCGGAAGTGCTGGACGAAGCCTACAAGCGAGCTGTTGTTAGTCATTAGTTAGGAGTTATAACGACGATTACCCATTACCCAACAACCACTAACCCGATAATCCATTAATGCAAATTCGTAGACGTCCTCCCAATCGGTCCATTGACCTAGACATCATTCGCTATCAAGTTGCTCTTCCCGACGCCGAACCTCGCCATATCTTGGAAGAAATCGTCTGGCAAAAAGAGATAGAAGTTGACCAGATGCGGGAACGTCTTCCTTTAATCGAGTTACGAAAGAAGGTGCAGACAGCAGCCCCTCCTCGTGACTTTCTCAAGGCTTTGCGTTCAAGTCAGACTCGTCCCGCTCTGATTGCAGAAGTCAAAAAGGCATCGCCGAGTAAGGGAGTTATCTGTGCCAATTTCGATCCAGTCGCGATCGCGAAAGCCTACAACCAAGGTGGTGCTAGCGCTATATCAGTGCTGACGGATCGAAAATTCTTTCAAGGCAGTTGGGACAACTTAGTCAACGTTCGCGCTGCGGTTGATAACCCCCTGTTATGTAAAGATTTCATCATCTACCCTTACCAGATCTATCTGGCTCGCAGCTATGGAGCTGATGCCGTTCTGCTCATTGCTGCAATTCTGTCGGATCAAGACCTCCAGTACTTTGTGAAGATTGCGAATGCTCTGTCAATGACACCCTTGATCGAAGTTCATACTCTGGAAGAATTAGACCGCATATTATCACTAGATGGCGTTACGCTAGTGGGTATCAATAATCGTAACTTAGAAGATTTTTCGGTCGATCTGCAAACGACTTACCAACTCTTGGCAGCACGGGGTAACCAACTTCAAGAGCGTGGCATTATGGTCGTCAGCGAATCAGGACTGAATACGAGCGCCGATTTAGCTAGCGTGGCATCCGCAGGTGCCAGTGCCGTTCTCATCGGTGAGTCACTCGTCAAACAGCCCGATCCTGCTGAAGCAATCGCCGGTCTGTTCCCTAGCCCGTGACTCGCAAGTCCAACTCACTGAGCCGTTGCGATCGTCAAGAGCGGGATGCAACGCTTGTGCAGATTCGTCCTTTTGAGGTAAACCAGGTTTCATGGAGCCAATCCCCCTTCCTTCTTATATCCACTATGAACTGCTCCTTCAACTTCTAGAACGTCAAACGTCGTTTGCTGTTAATCAAAAACCAGCAGTGAGAGAGCAGGTTCATCAATTAATTGCCACCCTTCGTAAAGCCCTAGCGCAGCAGAAGCAACTCGAACAAACCTGTCAGCGAGCTAATTTACCCGTTGAGTACCGTTGGTCTCTCAACAGCGTTAGTCTTGAGCCCACCCCCTCATCAGAGGTTTTTCCCTTAGGACAGAAGCCTGAAGTCAGTAAGTAAGAGCCAACCGATCTCGGTGCGATCGCTCCAATCGATCGAGAATGTCTGAGGTACTGTGCAATTGTAGGAGTATACAACCTGAGAAGATAGAGGAAATACAATGGACGACAAGCTAATGCTGATGATTCCCGGACCGACTCCGGTACCGGAACAAGTACTACATGCCCTAGCGAAGCACCCCATTGGGCACCGTAGCGGTGACTTTAGCCAAATTATGGCAGAGGTAACGGAAAACCTCAAATGGTTGCACCAGACTCAGAATGATGTCTTGGTTTTAACCGTGAGTGGCACGGGCGCAATGGAAGCAGGAATTATCAACTTCTTGAGTCCGGGCGATCGCGTATTGGTAGGATGTAATGGCAAATTTGGCGAACGCTGGGCGGATATGAGTGCCGCTTTCGGTCTAGACGTTGAGAGAATTACAGCTGATTGGGGTAAACCTCTCGACACCGAACAGTTTAGAGAAAAGCTAGAAGCTGATACCGAAAAGAAAATCAAAGCTGTTATTATCACTCACTCTGAGACTTCTACCGCCGTTCTGAACGACCTCGAAACGGTCAATCGTCACGTTAAAGCCCACGGTGAAGCATTAATGATTGTTGATGCGGTAACCAGCTTGGGGGCAGTTAATCTACCAATTGATAATTGGGGGATTGATGTGGTAGCGTCTGGTTCTCAAAAGGGCTATATGATTCCTCCAGGTCTGGGATTTGTATCCGTCAGCCCTAAGGCTTGGGAAGCCTATAAAACCGCAAAGCTGCCACGCTTTTACCTGGATTTGGGCAAGTACAGCAAAGCAGCGGCGAAAAATAGTAATCCCTTTACTCCGCCGGTTAACTTAGTCATCGCGCTACAAGTAGCTTTACGCATGATGAAAGCCGAAGGATTAGAGTCTATTTTTGCCCGTCACCAACGTCTCATGACGGCAACTCGCGAAGCTGTCAAAGCACTGTCATTACCTCTGTTTGCCCCAGATGAAGCGGCTAGTCCTGCGGTGACTGCTGTCGCTCCAGTATCTGTAGAAGCTGAACAAGTTCGTGCTGTGATGAAAAAACGTTTTGATATTGCTCTGGCTGGAGGGCAAGACCACTATAAAGGCAAAATATTCCGCATCGGTCATCTTGGCTTTGTAAGCGATCGCGACATTCTTGCCGCTATTGGAGCGCTAGAAGCGACTCTGGGCGAACTAGGTCATGACGCCGTGACACCAGGAGCTGGTATTGCGGCGGCAGCAAGAGTGTTAACTCAATCCTAAGGCGTGTCATCAATTAGCTACACATCCCGTACCAGTAGTGAATTCTGGCTGTCAGGCTCGTTCGAGCTTTATAGCCGTAAAAGCCTTGCTCTGACAGCATTCTACATTTAATTGATGACACTCCCTAGTCCTTAGAAGGTTAGAAGGAATTCACTTAGCTTAAAAAAGAGCGAGTCGCTCATTGACTCGCTCTTTTTTATGTCGAGATGGGTTGTTAATGAAAAGACAATATCGTCAATATTTGGGTTTGCCTGGGGGTCAAGACAAACCCGAAGGCGTAAGCATTTGGACATTACTTCCCTGCTCCTGTTCCTTAGCTAATTGCGTCTAGCCTTAGACTGTTTCTAGCCAGTCGTAAATCCGATCTAGTTGCTCAAGCGTTACCAAACCGTATTGCCAGAGAATCATCGGCAAAGGACCTGGATCTTGTTCTCGATAACGTTGCGCGATCGCAAGGGAATCTGTAGAAATTGCTAATTCATCTTGAAGAAAGCGAAGAAATCGATTATAGGTTGCAGGTGCCATCACGGCTTTTACCTCCTCTTGTCTGTTCCATTTTGGATTTATCAAACTGCGTCCTTGTGTTCTTAGTAGCCAGTCTTCGATCTGTCTACAGTTGGTCGATTCTTTTACCTATCTTCAGGGTTAGAACCATCCTGACCTGTGTTTCAGATCACTGACTAGCAGAGATTTTTATCAAATGAGTTTGCTCTTAATATCTACCGCCATTGCGAGTTTTTAGCCCGATGCGTCGCAGCAGAGCTTCTTTAAAAGGGTAAGACAAGACTTTGACCTTGACTCCCTCGTTACTAAAACCGAAACTCGGTGATGCCAAGCAAACACTATGCTTAGTTGCTTTTACTTCAGTGCTTTTTGAAAAAGCCGTCTGTAAAATCGAAGATTCACTCGCCAGGTACACGCTGTCACTGACACTAATCCTCACACCTCACTCAGCAGCGTACCGCCAGAGTTAAATCGCGTGGAACCCTCACATCGCCCGATACTTAAATTTAAGTACAAGCAAGCAGCTATTGGTCAAGAATATCTGAATCTTTGACCGTTCAAATCTGCCTTCTGAAAGAGTAGCTCACATTTTCTGTAAAATCGTAATATGTCGAGTGAAATTTTTAATAGATTTAATAATTATTTAAAAATTTCACCGCGCCGGCGGGGCTGTATCCTCATTCAGTGCTTTAATGTTCACCCGATCGCCGACTTTGAGACCTATCTCAGCCGCACGTCCTCCTCGCAGTTCGATCACTTGGTCGATGAGTACGCCAGTGCCATAGGTGGGGCAAGGCTCTGTGGTACAAGGGGGAACATTCGTTGCGATCGCTTTGACTACCCCATTGTACAGAAACACCATATCCAACGGGATAAGAGTATTTTTCATCCAAAATCTGACCGGCTGCGGTGGATTGAAGGGGAACAACATCCCTCGATCGTCTGCCAACGATGTCCGATACATTAATCCCATGGCTTGCTGCTGAGGAGTTTGCGCCACTTCCAACATAATTCGCTGACCTGCCATCTCAGCCTGAGCAGAAATTGGTAGCATTTGACCTGAGTTTTTGGGTGATGAGGAGACTACTGGGGGTGGTGGCAGGCGCAGATCGGACTTCAGCAGCGTCCCATCTGATACCTTAGCGGGTACCGATGTCGCACAGCCCAGCAGCAGAACACTAAGAGTAATGCCTAATAAACTAATTTGAGACTTCATCACTGATACTTAATTCCTGCGGAGCTAGACTACGGCGATACAGCAAAAGGTTCCCACCAGTTTATCAGCCAAGACTGTTTTCAAGCTGTTTAGCTGAAAGTACGGCTGATTCTTATCCAGATGCACTTGATGATTCATCAACAGTCTACGATTCCCGCAAGACGTAGCCGACACCTCGCACGGTTTGGATTAAACGCTTTTCGCCTTCGTCTTCTATCTTGAGACGTAAATAACGAATATAGACTTCTATAACGTTGGATTCTCCCAAAAAGTCATAGCCCCAAACATTTTCTAGAATTTGTTCGCGAGTCAAGACTTCGCGGGGATGGGCCATTAAATACTTGAGCAGTTCAAACTCTTTCATCGTCAGATCGATGGTTCGACCATTCCGCATAGCACGGCGCGTCGTCAAATCTAATACCAGTTCCCCAAACCTCAGCTGTTCTGTAACACCTGCTTCTGGCTCTAAATAAAGGCGTACCATCTGTAGAAATGGTTCTGTCCGATACGGCTTGAGAAAATAATCATCTGCCCCAGCTTCTAGACAAGCTACTCGATCTTCAACCGTATCGCGAGCCATGAGTAGGAGTAGAGGCACGCGAGAACCCGCTTTTCTCAGTTGAGTACACAACTTTAGCCCCGATTCTCCGGGAAGTGCTCGATCCACAACCACCATCGCAGGTTGAAGTTCGCAAGCCTGATGCCAGCCACTGTTCGCATCATGAACAATCACCGTAGAATAGCCAGCTTCTCTTAAATCTAGGCTGAGTCGTTCAGCCAAGGTTTCGTCTGTTTCTACAAGTAAGACACAGGGATTACGATCGAAGGTAACAGATTGCATAGTGCGGTGCTTGTAATTCCAGGCGCGATATTATACCTGAATACTCTTCCTTTTGTAGCACGTCTGAACTAGTGCAGTCTCGCAGAAATAACTATCCCGTTGCAAAAGAGTCCTGTACAAGCTTTCTTGCCTTGGAGCCTTGGAGCCTCCTGCTATCTGTCTTCTGCCCTTGTGCATGAGCGACTTGGGTAATTGGGCACCCTGCCAAAGACCAAGATAAAAAATCCCAGCCTGAGCTGGGAACTGGAACAAAAATCTATAATTCGGCTGTGCCTCAATCCCCTTCGATGTTTGTTGGTGCTTCTTCCTGTTCGGCAATCAAGTCAACATCGCAGCCGACACAGTACCAGCCTACCTCTGAATCTTCTGTTAGTTTGATTTGAACTAGATCTGCTCCGCATCTGTGACATTTTGGTGTGGTCATAACTTTCTCCAGGCTATTGCCTCTGTGCTCACCTTATTTTTCCCTATACAGAGCAAATATAAATTTAATCTTGCATAATTTTTCTAAAAAGCGATCGCAAAATTGACGCATCCAGGACTCTGGATACGTCAACCGCCTGTCAGGAAATCGCAACGCCCAACACTAGCTGCTCAAAGACTTGGAGTATTCGCGATCGCGATTTCCGTCAGCCCCTAAAAAAAAAGCCTATTACGAATAGGCTTTCTCAAGAACTTTAGAGTTTGAGGAAAGGAGTCGTCGGTCTATACAAATTTGAGCGTAACGTAGGGCTTCCGAAGGGTTTTGAAAACAGAAGGGTTCGCTGTAGTAATTTCCTTCTGGATCGGTGTAGTCAACGGCAATACCGTTCAGTTCTTTCTTGGTGACGATAGTCCATTGTTTGTAAGTCATCATCCTAGCCTCTGTGTAGTTGTAACAGTTAACGAAATAGGTCAAGAAATGGCAGCTTTCACTACTACTGTTCACAGCAAAACAACCTAGGAGACCCTGAGGACAGCGGCTTTATTAAGCTGATGTCAAAGGCACTCCTCCCATTGCCTACGGAGTTAGCTGACGGACTCAGACGGGAAGATGTCTGTCTCACATCAAGTAAGATTTGCCCCAAAGTTTGGTTCCTCCGCTCTTCTCTAGACTAAGAGTTTTTCCTTAAATCAATCCCTGGAGAAGATTAGGCTACCCACTGAACTAAGACTAATTGTTTTTTACTTCAGGCTAAAGAAGTGAGATGATTAGTCTTTAGTACTATAGCTTAACAATTCTTTAATCGCAATCGTTACCGTTGAGGAGAGTCCGTAAAGCGCCCAATCGAGCGAATACTTAATTCATTGAAATTTCGTGGAAGTAACGTTAGTCCTCTATCTGAAAAATTTCTCGGCAAGAGACGGCATGAACGGCGTACACAACGAAAACATAAAAGTCTCTCTCTCCCAATTCCCTCTCATCCTTTGAACTGCGTACCTCATCCTTGAGGAGAACCGCTATGGAGTCTAGTCGCAGGAATATAGTTCGCGATTGCTCTATGCCGTTGAGGAGAGAGTGTCAATGCTTTGAAATTCCACAGATAGGTTGTCAGGAGACCTGCAAAGAAACATTACTTTAGATAGACAAAAGGAATTGAGGTGAGTAATATTCTGGTTAGTCTAGTGGGTAGCCTAATCTTCGCTCAACCCTAACACTATCAAGCGTTACAAGTCGGCGAAGAACGGAGGAACCATCTTTTGGGGCGAATTTCACATGATGTGAGACAGACACCTTCCAGTCTGAGCCCGTCAGCTAACTCCGTAGGCAATGGGAGGAGCACCTTTGGCATCAGCTTAATGTAAGCCGTCGTTCTAGGGGTCTCCTAGCAGAAGTTGTACTCAGCTCAAGCTGGATGCTCTCTGTTTCTTAGACCCACCTTACAGTCCGCTACAACTCTCTAGGGAGACGCATATGGCTTACATGCATAAAGATTCTTTAGACAAAAGCCTTCCACGATCGCGATCGCTCGTTAGGGTTGGAAGAAACATTAGCGATTGTTTAGAAGATCAGTGGAATGGTCTTGTCGCTGTATACTCTGACCCAGAAGAACATCACATCATTAATGGATGATGGCTCCTTTAGGCTTCAGACGCTGAATGAGTCCTGTTTCGCTACGGTCAATTTTCTAGAGACTGACTAACGCTATCCAAGTGCAAAGCTTTCAAGTACAGCGTATGGGAGATGGTTTGTGGCGCAGTGAATGAGGTAATGAGGGAAGTTACGTTGGTCTGTTCCCAATTTTTAAGTTCATAAAAGCTCTACTCCTCAATGCTGGATTTTCCACGTTACATCGTGAATAATTTCACCGGATGAACTGGAGAGTTACTGGAGCTTGCCAACCCAATACTGAAGTTTAGGAGAAGCAATGCAGATCAAAAATCGCAGTTTCTTTACTTATGTAGACTTTTTACCTGCTGACAAGATAAAATTCATCGGAGAGTGTGCGGGTAAAAAGTTGTTATTAATCGGTAGAGCAAAAGTCTACGG
>DATNPC010000239.1:0-7050 GCA_036703375.1 Allocoleopsis sp. | reverse complement strand
CCTTGCCACTGGACCTCAATACCTCTACTTTTGGGGGAAGTTCTCTGATTTTGTGAAACGATTACTGATTTCTGTAATTGGCGTCGTTATCGCTTTACTATTAGGAGCCTTTTTTGGACAAGCCTTCTATCCCGTGCGCTTGTTATTGTGCATTATTACTGGTCTTTACTGGTTATGGGGGCCTGTCTACTGGGCAACGCTGCGTAACCTTGAAATCCGTAAATACAAATACAGTGGCTTCTGGCGAGGGCGAGTGATTGATGTTTACGTGACAGAAGAATTGATTGGCACCGAAGAAACCGTCAATAATCGAGGCGATTTAGTGATTGTGGAAAACCGAGAGCGACGACTCAATGTAGAGGTTGAGGACGAAGTCGGATTTGCCGCACAGCTACAAGTACCACTACGCCGCATCCACAAAGGAATTTCTCGCGGTCAACCGGCTGAGATGTTGGTCATGTCCTATCAACCTGACTTAGAACGCATCGTTAAAACCAGTGACATTTATATTCCCAGTTTGGATCTTTGGGTGAGCGATTACCCCTACGTTCAGCGGGATATGTTTACTCAAGTGAGTCAGCAATTGAAGAAATCTTCTGAAGATGATGACTATCCTACTAATCGTTCTGTCAAGACTAAGCGTCGTAAACGTTAAAGGTGAGAACGGCAAGAATTTTGCCATTTCTAGTAGTGAACAAAACTAAATGTAGGGTGGTGAATGCCCATCAAAAAAACCTGTAATCTCAACCTAGAGATAATGCTGGGCAATGCCCACCCAACATCTTCATCGCAACCGCGAACACATCACACAAATTCACCGAAAAAACAATAGTTTTTTGATATTTTGTGTCATAGTAATGCATTTGAATCGGAAGCTTTAAGCAACAGCATATCCGGTTTGCTGTCGCACGTCGGGTGAATGAAACGCTGGAACAATTTTGTCTTTGGGGACTCCGGCGGCGACAAGTTCATCAGTGATGCCGTCTCTTTGAATCCAGATTTTGCCGTCAATTATTTCGACGTGAACAACACAACCGTGAATTCTACGCTTGCCGTTCCAACCGGCATTCATCAACAGAAAGTTATTGCGATCTCGGTCGATAATTAATTTACTCTCAATGTGTCCGTGACTGTAAGGAATGCGATGATGTCCTTCTAGGCCGTATTCAATAATGTCTCGATATTCATCTATTCTATCCATTTCACAACCTCCGCTTTGTTAACATCAAAAATAATCAATTTAAGATGTTGATTTTCTACCACCATCTGGGCAATTTCTTCTTGAAAAAAATCTAGATAAACTTCATCGGAAATGGCTAAATATTGTCCACCCGTCTTTCTCCAAGGCAGCTTTTACCGTGTCGTGGTAGATGTCCTTTGCCATGGGCTATTCTCCAAAAAGGCTGGGCTGCTGGACGTTGGTTTGATCGGGTTCATAGTTCATGGTTCATGGACAATCGGAGTATCAACGATGAACTATAAACCATGAGCAAAAAGCTGTTGACCTAATTGTGACAATCTTTTGACCAAATGGTATGGCCTCAACGCAAAGGCTGCTGTAGCTGTCGCTGTAAAGGCTGTGTGGGGTCAACCACTACACCAGGATGGCTGCGCTTGAGAGGCCTTGCCTGTTCCCCGTCAGATGAAGCGGAAGGCCACAGCATCCAACGGCTACCTGGAGGCAGGGAGTCAAGACCGATCGCATTTTGAGTGAGCCAGATTAAGGGAAGGTATGGTGGAGCATCGGCTTGGGTATCTTCGCCAGCCATTGTTGCAGCCAGCGCTTGTAAAATCACTGGGCTGCCTTGTAACAATCCGGTTTTCGCCGTCCAAAGTTTCGGATTTAACTGGCGGTGCATGGCATAGCAGTACATTGAGGCGGCAGCAATCACGGCTTGCTCGAAGTCATCCACACCCCACTTTGTCCCGCTATCGAGACAAATGATAATGTCTTGAGAGCCGGTAAAGACCTCTAACTCGCGAACTTGCAATTCACCATAACGAGCGCTAGTGCGCCAGTGAATCAGGCGGATGGGGTCTCCGACTCGGTAAGGTCGTAGCGATCGCGTAATATCTTCTGTTGCTACATGAGATCGGCGATCGCTATAAAATTGAGCAGTATCTTCTCGACCGATTTCATCCACTAAAGGACAGCTAGTTAAGGATAATACGGTCGGATAAACAATCGCTAAGGCGGGAGCATTCCAGCTGCGGCGGCACCAAAACAAACCCAACGGAGTGGCCGTTCTCAGTTGTACTTCGTGCCACCGATAGACACCGCGTTTTTGGCTGGGATGGTAGTAAACCCAACGATAAACGCTGTGGGGGGCAATGATTTCGACAGGTGTCTGCACTGGCTTTCCCAATTCAGACTGGAGCATGTCCTGTACTTGCAGTAGTGTTTTCGGTTTGAGCGTTGGATTTTCGACCTCTAATTCAATCGTCAATTGGTCGCCCACGCTTACAGGGGCGAGGGGTTTGCGGCGGACTCGAACCTGTCGAAGCGATCGCGCAGGCAGCACAGCTGCTAATACCAATAAGGCAAAAATAATACCACTGATGACATAAAGCCACCCAGCCATCGTATTAGTAGCGGCGGCAAAGAAACAGATAGCCACAGCTGCCAATAACCAACCTGCATAGGCGGGAGTCACCCAGTGAGTTTCTAACCAATCCGCGATTCGATCGAACATCTTCATGAACTTCTTTTAATTTTGAACGTTTATGTCAGGGACTTGATAAAAATTAGCGATCGCAAATAGATACATAAAGCATTCTCTCGCGAGTAGATCTCTACAATTTAAGTACATTCACTGTTGACAGAGTTTGATGTCAGTTGGACTAAGGATTGATTGCGTGCATCTATCTGCATTTACCCTACCTAAAACTCAAAGGGAATCTCAAAATGGAAACCAGCCATTCTGCTACAGGGCATCAGGTTCAGAGGAGCGACCAATCGCATCAACCACCGCCGCTTCACAGACAGGGAGCAATGCCTCGTCCAGAAGCAACTCAGGTCACGTCTATCAAGCAAATGGTAAAAGATGCTCATACTCGTGGAGCTTCGGACATTCATATTCGAGTCGGGCAAGCACCCCGATTGCGGATTCGGGGTGAAATGGTGGTGACAAAAGGTTATGCCAAGGTCACTCCAGAAATCTTTGAGGCCTACTTAGCTGAGATTCTTACTCCTGCTCAGCGGGCAAAATTTGCCGAAACCAAAGAAATGGATACGGCAATTTTTTATCCCGGCTTTCTACGCTGTCGGGTGAATTGTTTTGATTCTCTCACAGGGGGAGCGATCGTGCTGCGATTAATCACCCTGAACGTTCCTTCCATCGATGAATTAAAGCTACCTCAAGTTCTTAAAAGCATTGTTAGCAAACCGCAAGGGTTAGTTTTAGTGACTGGACCGACGGGGTGTGGAAAATCGACCACCATTGCGGCTATGATTCGCCATCTCAATGAGACAGTCCACAAACACATTGTCAGCATTGAAGACCCAATTGAATACGTTCATCCGTCTCTCAATTGTCTAGTGAGTCAGCGAGAAGTAGGGTTACACACCCACGAATTCTTCCAAGCACTACGGGCTGTTTTGCGGGAAGATCCGGATGTTATTCTAATTGGGGAAATGCGCGATCGCATTACGATCAACACGGCTCTGCAAGCAGCGCAAACGGGTCACTTAGTCCTCGGTACGCTCCACACTCGAAATGCGATCGACGCGGTTAACCGTTTATTAAACCTCTACAATCCTGACGAACAGCCAGCAATGCGCGTCCAGATTGTCGAATCTCTAGTCGCGATTGTTGCCCAACTGCTACTGCCGACAACGGACAATCAGCGCTTCGCCGTTCACGACATTTTAATTAATACTCCGGCAATGCAAGATTACCTGCTCAAAGGAGAAGAGGACGAAGCCCGGTTGTTGATGGAAACCGATAGCATTGAAGGCATGCAAATCATGAATCACGCGCTCTATGAACAGCTATTAACGGGTCGGTTCACGATTGAGGAAGCACTCAAAGCCTCCCCCGATCCAAGCGCTCTAGAACGCCAACTCCGCACTGGGGAATTGGAAGGCGTGTCCACAGCGCGTGAGTGGATGATGCAGAGGTAAGAAGTTGAGAACTTCGGGGATTGCTGAAGGAACCGATCGAAGTATTGCGATTTTTTAAGCGAGCGATCGCTGGAGAAGGAGGAGGTATAGCCTGTAGAAGACGCTGAAACAGCTATATTAAGCCGTTTGTGTTCCCAACTACCGTCAAAAGCCGCAAGGCTAACCAACCCCAGTAGACAAACAGTAATTGTTCGTAGAATTACTGATTTCAGCTGCGCTGTACTCGGCTTGCAGATGTTCGAGTTCCTGGCATCAGTAGTAATACTGATGGTCTCTCCCGGAGTTCTCCGAGAAAATCGATGTCACTGTAATTGAGCTAGCAGTGTGAATCACTGAATCAACTAGGGTGTTTATTTTTAATAAAAAGCTACCACAACAATTCTGTTGTCATTCTGGCGATTTGCCACCTATAGAAGCTTGGCACAGAAAAACCTATAACATTCATCGCAATTTTGGATTCATTTTAAGAGAAAAGAAAAATTACAGACAAAAAAGACAAACTACTAGTTTTTTTCTCGCTTCCTTTTCTATCTTTCTGTGTCCTGTTTTAGTACAGGCTCAATCGATCGTGCCAGCTACCGATGGAACTCAAACGGTAGTGACTCCCATTGGTACGCGCTTCGACATCACTGGAGGTCGAACTTCCAAGGATGGGATAAATCTTTTCCACAGTTTTAGTCAATTTAATCTAGAGCCTAACCAGGTTGCTAATTTTATCGCTAACCCTGCTATTCAAAATATTCTGACTCGCGTGACTAGCGGGAGCGCTTCAGTCATCAATGGTTTGATTCAAGTTATAGGGGGTAATGCCAATCTTTTTTTGATGAATCCAGCGGGTATCGTGTTTGGTGCGAATGCTCGATTGAATGTACCGGCTTCTTTCACGGCTACTACAGCAACTGGCATTGGCTTGGGTAACTTGTGGTTTAATGCTACAGGTCCGAATAACTACGCGGAACTAGTCGGAACACCGAGTGCCTTCGCGTTTGCATCCCAAGCTCCAGGTGCGATCGCGAATTCCGGTCAGTTGATTGTATCAAAAGGCAACAACTTAACCCTCCTCGGTGGCACGGTCGTAAGTACCGGCTACTTAGAAGCCGCAGGGGGAAGCGTCCTTGTCGAGACAGTTGTCGGTGGAAGTTTGCTTCGCATCAGTCAACCCGGACACTTACTCAGTATAGAGATTCCAGCATCACAAAGCGCGATCGCATCTTCCTCTTTACCCGAACTTTTGACCAACGGCGTTCAGACTAAAGATTCTCTCGCTAGTAGTGCTGTACAGGCAGGACTCGCATCAGCGGGTGTGCCAGTCGAACAAGGGGATATTGTGGTCAAAACTGTCGTTGCTCAAACAACCACCCTGTCTGCTCAAAATGACCTCAGCCTCATAGACAGCCAACTGCGGACAACAGGAGATTTAAACTTACTCGCGCAGAATACGGTGATTGTTAGAGATAGCGCCACGAACTCCTTTCTCGCGCAAGCCGGAGGTAATCTTTATATTCAAGGCGATCGCAAAATTGATATTTTCGCCCTCAACTCTCCACAGACACCCTTTCAAAGCGGCGGTAATTTCAGCTTAGTCAGTGATGGAATTATCTCCTTGGATGCCCATGCGTCGAGTAGTGGTGGCACCTCAATCCTTACCTTGTCAGGCAAACCCGGTAACTTTAAAAGTCTCAACGATCCCATCATTACCGCTGGAACCAATGTTCTGTTCGGTAACTATACAGGTGCAGCGCTCAAGGTTGAGGCCGGAGGCAGTATTACCTATGGAGATATTACGATTACCCGACCCGCAGACGCCAACACCATTCCTACCTCCGATCCCAATTTCGGGGTTCTGACCAACACTCCCGCTGTGATTATGAATGCGGGAACAACGATTACAACAGGCAACATCAATACTTCTAGTCAAGGTAATGCCGGTCCTGTAGTCTTGTCTGCTCAAGGCAACATTACGACTGGCAATATAACATCGAGTTCTCGAACCCAAGGAAATGCCGGTGCTGTAACCTTGTTGACAGCTCAAGGCAACATTACGACTGGCAATATTGTGACCCAAGCTCAAGGTGACGGGAACTCCGGTGCCATATCAGTATCCTCTGGAGGCAATATCAGCACGGGTGAAATCGATTCAACCAGTTTGGGACAAGGTAATGCTGGTGCTGTAACCATGTCCTCAAAAGGGACAATGACTATCGGTAATATCACAACCCAAGACCAAGGCGACGGTAGTTCAGGGGCTGTATTGTTGTCTGCGGGAGGGAACCTAACTGCTAATAATATTTCTACTCAAGATTTGGGTGATGGAAATGCGGCTGCTGTATCGTTGTCCTCAGGAGGCAACCTTACCGTTAGTAACATCGATACCAGCGAGCAGGGACCAGGCAATTCCGGTGCTGTATCGTTATCTGCTGTAGGCAGCATTACAAACGGTTTAATTAACCAGCTCCAACAGGGGCCGGGCGAACAGGCAGGATTACCAACGATAACACCCTACTTAGGCGGGATTCTCAAGCCACCTAGTAGCAGCAGTCCTAACACTTCTCCCAATGGGACTGGTACTATGAACCCGCCAAGTGACAGTACCACTAATTCATCCAACAACAGCAGCAGTAGCTTACCCAGTGGTGGTAGCAGTTCATCAAACGGTAGCAGCAGCAGCTTACCCAGCGGGGATACCACCAATTCGTCCAACAGCAGTACCACTAACCCATCCAGCAGCAGTAGTAGTTCATCGCACAGCAGCAATAGTCTACCCAGCGGGGATACCACCAATTCGTCCAACAACAGTACTACTAACCCATCCAGCAGCAGTAGTAGTTCATCGCACAGCAGCAATAGTCTACCCAGCGGGGGTACTACTAATGTATCCAACAGCAGTACCACTAACTCACCCAGCGGTGGTAGCAGTTCATCAAACG
>DATNPC010000238.1:0-3824 GCA_036703375.1 Allocoleopsis sp. | reverse complement strand
GCTCAATTTCATCCCCACCAGCCCAAGACCTTATCTGTGTATCCTCAAGTTCTTCTGGTTTGGGCGGCAGTGGGATTTCATAGACCACATCACTGTCTAAGCCACCGCCTAAGCTAGTAATCGATCCCACTGAAACCCCTTCATTCACCCTGACTTGCACGCCTTCGGGTACAGCCAAATTGTTTTCTGCTAGGACAGCAGCCGGTTCGGAGATAAAGCGTTGCTTAAATTCCTCATCCAACCACGCCCTGGCAATCAATCTAGACACGCTTTTTTGATACTCTTTCCAATCGTCTCTTAGCATTTTGTGACCTCATTAAGTGAAGCTAGTATCGTTTGGCGGAAGTCCTTGAGGAATGACTGTCCCAATCCTCGCATCTTGTACCAAGCCCTGGTGAATGGAATGATACGGTTCGCGTAATGAACGAAGAATCTGAACTCTTACACCACGAAACCCTTTGCCTCTGAGGGCGTGTTTTCAAACTTTATGGCTTCGTTGATATCGGTTGAGATCCCCCTAAATCCCCCTTAAAAAGGGGGACTTTGACTGAATTCTCCCCCCTTTTTAAGGGGGGCTGGGGGGATCGTAAGGATTGAATAGCTTGTCCGAGATAGTGGTGTATACACGGTAGAGTTTTGCACTAGCTGGTGAAACTATACCAAGAACCTATCCTGAGAGGGAAGCTCACCGATCGACATAATGATAGTTACTCGGTCGGCTACCCAAAAGAAACTCGCCAATCGATAATTCCGCGTAGTAGTCCGTACCCGCCGCTGCAAACAAATCGGCATTGCCAGCAGCAATGGTACAGGGCGCAATCTTCCTCAATGTTGCGACCAAGATACAAGGTTTGAAAACTCGTAAACAAGATTGCTCTGGGCGTAGTGAATTGAGCGAATTCTACCTCTGAACCTAGGAAATGCGATCGCGTCCGGACTGCATAACCTCTAACTGAAGTGACATATAATATGGTGGAGGTGAGATTTATGCTAACACTACTCGTTTTGACTGCCTACCTCACGACCTGTGCGATTTTCCTTGAAGTATTGTTTCGCGAAGAGTCCGGTCTAAATCCTGACTCGTTCAATAAGAAGGAATTCTCATTGAGAAGATTGCTGTCAAAAACAGGACATTAAGGAGATAGACCAGCAAAATCTTCCGATTGAAGACGATATGTTTTGCGATCGCGTCGCTTGCGATCTCAACCCAGCGTACAGTGAATTGGACTTTGGACAAATCGACAACTGTGCGCGTTCTCGACTACCAAGATAGGTCGATAATTCCCTGCTCCCGAACTGACTAAAAGCCATATAAGCCAGCTTCAGTAAAAGCTCGATCTAAGTCGTTGGCAATGCTCAGTAGTTCAGCCCACTGCCATAAATAGTCAAAGTCAAGCAGTTCGCCTTGTACTTTAAGGATTCCGAGGATATCAGTCCATTGTTTCATTGACCCAGACGGCTTTCGCCAAAGTAGTTTTGCTAATACAAGGTCTTCTGGGGAAACCAGAAAAAACTGTTCGACTCCAGCTTCATCCAGTGCAATCAGTCTTCGTCTTGCCATTTTGGAGCGATCGAAGTCAGTATCGGCATTGAGGACAATATCGGCGTTCAGCACTCTGGCGATATGAGTTACGCTGAGCACTTGACCTCTCCCCTTCTGAATATCTTGAACCGCTCCAGGTTGACAGTAAAATCCTGCCGTCTCCAGTGCCTCGACTAAATCAGAAATATCGTTCCGATTTAATTCAATCACCAAATCTAAGTCGCGTGTCGTTCTAGGTTCTCCATAGGCAGTCGCAGCAACTCCGCCCGTGATGTAGTAAGGGATATCCAGGATTTCAAAAATGGGGTGTAACAGTTTGGCAATTTCGCTCGGGTCAAAGGTCCACATTAATGGGTCACTAGTGGGAGTTAAAATGGGTAACCACTTGCCGCCTAATATCGATTGAGCAAATCGTTCGTTGTATGTTTCAGGGCGAGCTTTTCTCATGCCCCGTAGCGATACAGCCTTTGCCCAACGGATCAATGAAGCACCCATTTGCCATCGTTGAGAATTGCTAAGTTGCCGAAGTTGGTAAAAATCAATGGCGTCGGCTAAGGGCGTTTTATCGTCTGACTGAGGGCGATATCCAGATTTGAGCGAAATTTGTGGTGGAAGTTGAGTCATCTTTAGCGATCGGTTATCACTGTTTAAACCGAAGCCACAAGTCCTCCATCAGGGTATACACAACTGGCACCACAATCAAACTCAATAGAGTAGACGTAATCAGTCCGCCGACGATGGCCACTGCCATGGGTTGTCGTAACTCTGCCCCTGCACCCCAGCCCAATGCGATCGGTAGCATCCCCAAAATCGTTGCCGCCGTGGTCATCAGAATCGGGCGCAGACGCACTTGTCCAGTACGCAAGATTGCCTCGGTGCGGCTTAAGCCAGCCTTCCTGAGCTGTCTGATATAATCCACTAGCAAAATGGCATTTTTGTCAATCAGACCCAGTAAAAAAATCAGACCAATCAGCGAAATCATGCCGAAGTCGCTCTGAGTCAGCAAAAGACCTAGCATTGCTCCCACAATCGATAGTGGGATCGATAAGAGAACCACCACGGGTTCGAGCAATCGGCCAAAGAGTACTACTAGCACCAGCAGCATACAGACCAGCGATAATCCCGCCGTTACAGCAAAACTTTTGAAGATACTGCCCAGTCGTCCCGCATCTCCTCCCAAGTTTAGGCTGACATCAGGCGGTAAAACAGCTTTAGCTTCCGCGACAGCTCGATCCGTTGCCTTGCCGAGGGCTTGACCCTGAGCTAGATTCGCACTGACATAGGCTACTCGTTGACCATCTTGGCGCTCAATTTGAGTAATGGACGTGGATTTGCCATAGTTGTTGGTAGCCGTCACATCAACAAATCCGGGCAATTTCTCAATTCGGTTTTTAAGGGCTTGTGCCGTATCGTGGAGGCTTTTCAAGTCATTACCTAATAAGGCAAGTTTGACCGGCTTTTCGCCCTCACCTCCAGTTTGGACAAACGGAATATCTTCAACGCTAATCGCCACCCCCTCCAGCTTCGGCAAAGCGGCACGGAGTTGGTCTTGAACGTGGGCAGTATCCAATCGTCGCTTATCCTTGAGCTTGACATAGAGTTGACCTTTGTTGGGCTGCTCCTGGATGCCGACTAGGGTGTAGACTGATTCTACGTCTGGCGATCGCAAAACCACCGCTTCTATTTGCTGCCCCACCTTACGAGTTTTATTCAGTAATATCTTGATCGGAGATTTGGCGAGATCGGTCAGCCAATCGAACGTTCCTTGTCCAAACAACGAATCGCTTTTACCACTAGGAGTTGGTTTGAGGGATTTACCTCCTGATTTGGAGGGAGTTGTCGTCCTGGGAGAAGCGGTGGGCGATTGATTCTGGTCGAAGGAGGGAGGTGAGGACTTTTCTGGGAGCGGATTAGTTGGTTCAGACCCTTTCGGCAATTGAGGCAAGGGAGAGGTGTAGGTAATATTGAACTCACCTCGATCCAGTTTGGGAATAAACCCGGTAGGAATCAACGGAATCAAGGCAATCCCGACCACAAAGCTGAGTATCGCCAACCCCGCGACAATTTTCCGATGGTTCAACGACCATTGGAGCAAGTTGCGATACTGTTGGATGAACGCATTGGATATTGGCGCATTCAACGGTTCATCCCCTTGAGGAGCGGTCGCCTTCGAGGACTTTCGAGGTTTCAGCCAATAGACCGCCAGAACTGGGGATAGCGTTCGAGCAACCAGTAAGGAGGTCAAGACAGCAGCGGAAACCGTCAGACCAAAGGGCTTGAA
>DATNPC010000237.1:0-4315 GCA_036703375.1 Allocoleopsis sp. | reverse complement strand
TGTCATTCTACGGGCTAGGTGTCTTAGAAAAAACTTGACAAGTACAGGGGTTGCCGAAGCTCAGACCATTAATCTTTCACCAGCGACCGAATTTCCCCTGAGTTCATTGAGAGCCTTGACGCTCAATTTCGGTACTTTCCCGGTTTAGTCCTCAAGAGGGCAAACACTATACTCGCGCTGATGTGTCAGGTTGCGGGATATGCTTGCCAGAGTTTGGAGTGCTTCAATTGTCGGCATTGATGCGGTAAAGGTGGGGGTTGAAGTGGATGTTTCAGGTGGGTTGCCGGGAATTGTGGTGGTTGGATTGCCGGATACGGCGGTTCAGGAATCGCGAGAGCGAGTGAAAGCGGCGCTGAAGAACGCTGGTTTTGCCTTTCCTATGCGGAAGATCGTAATTAACTTGACACCCGCTGACTTGCGAAAAGAAGGCCCAAGCTTCGATCTACCCATCAGTGTGGGAATTATGGCAGCATCTGAGCAAGTAGACGCTCAGTTATTGGGAGACTATCTCTTTTTAGGAGAAGTGTCTCTTGATGGGAATTTGCGATCGATCGCTGGTGTATTGCCGATCGCGGCAGCGGCAAAGCAACTGGGAATTGCAGGTTTGGTGGTACCTGTTGGCAATGCACGAGAGGCAGCCGTTGTACAAGGTATAGCGGTTTATGGATTCCAAGATTTGTCGCAAGTTGCCGACTTCCTAAATGAGCCAGCTCGTTACTCACCTGTGCGAATCAATGGGGTAGAGGACTTGCGAACTTCTCAGATACATGGACCAGACTTAAAAGATGTGAAAGGTCAGGCTCATGCTCGACGAGCGTTGGAAATTGCAGCGGCTGGAGGACATAATTTAATTTTTGTTGGACCTCCAGGTAGCGGAAAGACGATGCTAGCTCGGCGATTGCCTGGAATCTTACCACCGCTGAGCTTTGAGGAAGCTCTTGAGGTGACTCAAATCCATTCCGTTGCTGGATTGCTCAAAGATAAAGGGTCGCTTCTGGGCCAACGCCCTTATCGCAGTCCGCATCACTCGGCTTCTGGCCCCTCCCTGGTCGGTGGTGGCAGCTTTCCCCGGCCTGGGGAAATTTCTCTCGCGCATCGAGGGGTTCTATTTCTAGATGAGTTGACAGAGTTCAAGCGGGACGTATTGGAATTTTTACGCCAACCGCTCGAAGATGGCTACGTAACAATTTCTCGCACTCGTCAATCCGTAAGGTTTCCCGCGCAGTTTACCCTTGTGGCAAGTACCAATCCCTGTCCTTGTGGCTACTTCGGCGATACGATTCAAGCCTGCACCTGTTCGCCTCGACAACGAGAACAGTATTGGGCTAAGCTTTCTGGTCCGTTAATGGATCGGATCGATCTACAAGTTGCCGTGAATCGCTTAAAGCCAGAAGAGATTACGCGACAACCCACGGGTGAGGAGTCAGCACCCGTCCGAGCACGAGTACAATCGGCACGCGATCGCGCCCTTTACCGCTTCAAATCAGAAACAGGGTTGAGTTGCAATGCTCAGATGCAGAGCAATCACCTACGTCACTGGTGTCCGTTGGATGATACCTCCCGCAACTTACTTGAAGCTGCCATTCGCAAACTCGGCTTATCGGCACGGGCAAGCGATCGCATTCTCAAAGTAGCGCGCACGATTGCTGACCTAACAAGTGATGATACTCTCAAACCTCAGCATGTGGCTGAGGCGATTCAATACCGCACAATTGACAGAATGCTTTGACACGCTTCGTGCTATGCGACTGATATAACAGCCGCCACAGCGGAATGTGAGTTTCAAGATTTCTCAAAAAAAACAAGCAGGGAAGCGATTTTTACTTTCCCTGCTAATCTTTTTATCTCTTCAGTACCCCCAAGGGAATTCGAATCCCTGTCGCCTCCGTGAAAGGGAGGTGTCCTAGGCCTCTAGACGATGGGGGCTTGCTTTCTTGACCTTTTTTAGAGTATCGAATTTCCAGGAGTCTGTCAACTAGTTTCAGAAACAATCTCAGTAAACTTTCTGGGTTGCCCCGGAATCATTTAATACCCTTACGCCATTCTACTAGACGTTGCTGAGCTTGTGCATCTAGGGAATTGAACAAAAAACGACCTCGGGATTGTTTCTGAGATTGATGGCGTCGCTTCGCCCGACGAGCGGTGAATTCAACATCGCTAGCTAATTGTTGGCACGACATCCATTCAGCACCATACCCTGTTACCGTCAGTCGCTGCGCTCGATCTGAGGTAACGACGATCAATCGCTGACCCAAGCGATTGATGTTCAAGCGAAATGAGGCACAGAATTTTTCGATGTAGGTATCGGCTGTTTGTCCAAAATCTGTGTAACAGACCGACAAATGAGTCGTTATGACTTCACAGACGACAGGTGTATTTTGAGTGTAAGAATCGAACACCACCTGAGTTTCGTAGCCTTGAAAGGCACTGTAATTAATTAAAACCTCAACTAACTCCTGGCGAGCTGCCTCCAGCCCATGGCAATCCCGAGCCTTTTTTAGGTGAGACCAGGCTCCAATGACGTTGTAGCCATCAACCATTAAAATAGCCTGCGGTGAGGGGCGGGGCATTGTTCGAGGCCAATATTGTTTTGTGAATTTTACTAATAGTATCAATTTAACAATAGTTTACACATATCTCCTAGAACTTCGTAGAAAACTGCTGTCGCTCAACAGTATTCAGTTAATAGACTTTTAAGAGAATGGGGACTGAAGATTAGCTCTTCCTCAGTCCCCATTCTCTAAGTCAAAGACCCAACGCCCTTAACCTGTGGCTAGAAGTCAGTCAGGTAAAAACATCTAGCTTTTGCATCAATCGTTGCTTCAGACGTTCTGGCTCACCTCGATCGACCACTTGACCTTGCTCCAACAAGAAAGCTCCGTCGCAGTAATTCAACTCATCTAGTCGGTGTGTGACCCACAAGGCAGTGAGTCCGCGACTTTTGACTAGGTTCCGGACTTGCGCTACTAAATCCAACTGGGTATCTGGATCGAGGAGGGCAGTCGGTTCATCTAATAGTAAGACTTCACACTGCCGCGCGATCGCACCCGCAATAGCAATTCTCTGCTTTTGACCGCCACTCAGAGCATAGATCGGTCGGCGCTCTAACTCGAGTAGATTCACAGCCCCTAGCGCTTCTCTTACCCTAGCTCGCACTTGTGGAATGGAAAGCTTTTCCTCGACTAACCCAAAAGCTACATCTGCGCCTACCGTAGGCATGACTAACTGATGGTCGGGGTTTTGAAAAACAAAGCCAACTGGCCCGGCGAGCTGAATCTCACCTGATTGAGGCTGCAATAGCCCTACCAGCAATCTGAGTAGCGTTGATTTTCCACTACCATTGGTACCCAAGAGCATCCAGAACTCTCCTTTGGGAACCTCCAAAGAGCAGGATTGTAAAACGGCTCTCCCCTCAGACCAATGGAAGCATAGATCTTGTACCCGAATTGCTGGCGAGTCTATTGCGTTGATTGCTACGTCCCTCATTCTGCTAGGGCAAAGAAACCAGGTGTGCGCCCTGCTCCTGCTGCACCGGATTTCTGAGAAATCATCACCGCACTGATCTGATTGCTAAGAATGCCAATTTTCTTATCTTGTTGGTGCTGGCAGCTGAGTTCCAACAGTTGAGGATTCTCCGATCGCATAGCTTTGATGATGTCCTGATAAGTCGCTTCTGCCTCCTCTAGTGACTTTCGTTGCACAGACAACGGGACAGGTGTGTTTTTCAACGTCAAATCAATACTGAACATGCGGTGTTAAGCGGTAAGCATTCCGTATATACTCTCCCTACTATCTTAGACAGGCAAGCGCGAAGACGTGGAAGTAGAGCCGTGCGATCGCTGTCTGCAAAGCATAGCAGAGTCTCTTTGACAAGTTTTTTTAAGATATGTCACTAACCCTAGTGGAAAATTGGTAGAGTTTCACATAAGATAGGTAAAGACAGTAAAGAAAAGTAAACTTTCCTTAAAACAACACCAATTATCTGCTCTGGTTTCAAAGCAAGTCGTTGGTGAGAAAGCTAGCTTGTCTTTCGTACTTATAAATACATTTGGAGATCATTGCTATGACAATAGCAGTAGGACGCGCGCCAAGCGAAAGAGGGTGGTTTGACGCCCTAGACGACTGGCTAAAGCGCGATCGCTTCGTATTCGTTGGCTGGTCGGGACTGTTGCTGTTCCCCTGCGCCTACATGGCACTGGGGGGTTGGCTCACCGGCACAACCTTCGTCACCTCGTGGTACACCCACGGGTTAGCCTCATCTTACCTAGAAGGCTGCAACTTCCTCACCGTAGCCGTGAGCACCCCAGCCGACAGC
>DATNPC010000236.1:0-4562 GCA_036703375.1 Allocoleopsis sp. | reverse complement strand
TGCCCTCACCTTGGCGGTCATGAATCTCTCGTGCAATCGCCAAATCCTGCTTTAGGTAATCAATCGCCTGGGCATAGTTCCCCAGGTTAAGGTAAGCAACTCCTAGATTGCCTAGCGCTTTGCCCTCACTTTGGTGGTCATGAAGCTCTCGTGCAATTGCCAACCACTGCTTAGAGTAATCAATCGCCTGGGCATAGTCCGTCAGGTGTAGGTAAACAAGCCCTAGATTGGCCAGCGCCAACTCTTCACCTTGGCGGTTTTTGATTTCTCGGTAGATTTTTAATGCTTGTTGAAAAGACTGTAATGCCGCTTCCAATTGACTCGTCTGAAACTGCCCAATACCTTGCTCAAACAGTCTGTCCGCTTCTGTTTGCCGAGCCTCCGAGGTTTGAGCCAGCACCTGTGGCACTGTTAGTGGCGCTGCAACAACATTGAAACTCAAAGGTGTCAGGGACGTTAAAAGAGCGATCGGGATACCAAGACTGAGCTGAGGAAAACGCATAGGAAGGCTACCTCAATGGCGTCAGGGCTGACGATTTACCAGTCCTATATCTTTCATTTTGGGTCTTCTACAGAACAATTTCCACTGCCTTGAATAAGCTGTCAGGTTGTCACTCCTGACAACCTGACAATGTAATCGTGATGACCTGACAATGTCATCCTGACAACCTTACAATCGAGACAAACCAATACATACAGCCATGCCTGACAACCCTGACAACCTCACCGAAATTGACCGCTTGCCAGTAGCTGACTTACCCCAACGCTATGGAATTAGCCGAAATACTTTGTATGAATCAAGGCTAAATCCCCTGGGAATTAAGCCGGTTCGCGAGGGGAATGCTAGCTATATTAATGCCGATCAGGTGCGATCGCTCGACCAATTGGACGCCCATATTAAAGCTGGTGGCAAGGTATCGGACTTCATTAATGCCCAGAAAAACAGCCAACTGGTATCGGCTGAACCTTCAGCACCAGCCGTTAGCACGGCCCAGCCATCCGACTTGCAATCTAACCTATTAAATGCGCTTCTGTATGCGATCGCTGAGGCGAATTCGCGCCAGCAAAACACCTATACTTTGACTAAAGATGAGCTAGACCTCACCCAGGAACGCTACAAAAAACTCTTGTGGTATGCCGAAAATCAGATTCAATTGACATCGGATGAGTTGCGAAGTCTCATCGGTATCAAGCCGAGTGGGGCACAATTTACCCGTGGCAGCTTCATCTTTACTCGTTGCGGGAAAATTGGGAATCAAAGCGCTTGGTCGATTCAAAAACTTCTATAGAAAAATGAACCAAGCTGCTTGCGTCTAAGTCCGGTTCCCCCAGCCTCTTTGGCTCAATTCGACTCCCCAATCAGGGTAAATGCTGCCCAGTTTTTGGGGTTAGGATGTTGTTTCATAATTGTCAGCATCGCCTGTCGCAGTGCTTGGGCTTTGTCGGGGTTTTTCTGAAGATTTTGATAAAATTCGGTCATCAACTGGGCTGTAGGCGCATCGGGTACTGACCAGAGGGATACTAAAACGCTAGGTACACCCGCACTAATTAGGGAGCGAGATAAGCCAATTACACCATCACCCGTGATTTTGCCTCTGCCCGTATTGCAGGCACTTAGGACGACTAATTCAGCATTGAGTTTTAAGTCAAGGATTTCTTCGGCGGTAAGTAAGCCGTTTACTTTGCCGATTTCTTCTTTATAGGAGGAGTCGGGAGCAAGGGCTATAGCACTTCCAATTCCTCGAAATTCATCCAATAATCCATGTGTTGCTAGATGAATGATTCGCGCTTTGGGCATAAGCTGTTTAATAGCTGATTTGGTAGCGCGATCGCCGATGAGGGGTTGGGTGTTGAGGAGGGGTGCGATCGCTTTGGCTTCCTGTTCCGCACCGGGTAGTGGCGGCAATGGTTGAGGCGCTTTCCCAAAGTCAGGAGCTATGCTGGGCATGGTGGGATTTCCGACAACAAGGGCATCAATAGCTTGTAGGGGCGCAAGGCTTTGCGCCCCTAACCGTTGGCGTTGTTCGCGAGTGAGTTGCAGGACTTGAATCGAGGGAGCAGTCAGGATAGTGTGTTTCTCAATCAGGTATTTGCCCTTTTCATCTTGCAGCGCTGGGAATGGAGCGAGAAACAGTGAACCTTGCGGCATGAAGATGACACGGGATTCTGGGTTAGAGGGGAGGAGATCTGCGATCGGTTGAATTAGTAATTGATGAAGTTGCTGTAATTGTTGGGTAAGATTCAACTCCTGCCTTTGTTGAAATCCGGGTCTAGGAACTACTCCAACAATTGGCAGACTTCTCACTCCAAGAGAGTCACGGCTGGTGTAAACGAGGTCTGCAAGTGTTATATTTTGTTTCTGCCACAGGGGTTTTAGGTCGCTGCGACGAAAGGTGATTTCACCTGTGGGTTTGATGACCCAAATATAAAGTTCTGATTCGTGAGATTCTTCTTTACCCTTAATCTTGAACTCATCGGTCATCCTCGAATATTCAACAAGAGTCGCATTTTGCTGCTTGGCGATTTGTTGCAGTCGCTCAATAGTGGGTGGAGCGATGGGGGACTTTGCAGAGTCCGAAGTTATCGCGTTGCGTCTAGCTAATAGCTCCACAAATGCCCTAGCACGTCCTCGTTCGGAAATCTCCAGAGCAGGTAAGGGTTGATTTTGGGCGATGAGGACTTCTTGTAAAAGGCGATAGGTGCGAACTTGCTGTTCAAAAATTGAGACTTTGTAGGTATCATTGTCACCCAGTCTTTCTCGTTGAAATTCATAAGTCTCAATTCCAGTGCGGAGAATTTTTTCGGCTTGGGTGAGATTGCCAGATTTTTGGAAAGCAAGTCCTAGATTGTTTAGAGCAGCTCCCTCCCCGCCTTTGTCTCCAATTTCTCGTTTGATGGCTAAACTCTGATGCTGATACTCAATCGCTGTGGCGTAATCTCCTATCGCATCGTAAGCCAGTCCCAGATTGCCCAGAGATTGCCCCTCCCCTAAACGGTCTTTGAGCTCCCGTGCGATGGCTAAACTCTGCTGCTGATACTCAATCGCTTTAGTGTAATCTCCTAGGGAAAAGTAAGCAGAACCCAGATTGCCCAGAGATTGCCCCTCACCTAAGCGATCTTTGAGCTCCCGTGCAATGGCTAAACGCTGCTGCTGGTACTCAATCGCTTTGGCGTAATCTCCTAGAAATAAGTAAGCCAGTCCCAGATTGCCTAGAGATTGCCCCTCACCTAAACGATCTTTGATTTCTCGTTTGATGGCTAAACTCTGCTGCTGATACTCAATCGCTTTGGCGTAATCTCCTAGGGAAAAGTAAGTACTTCCCAGATTGCCCAGAGCCTTCCCCTCCCCTAAACGGTTTTTGATTTCCCGTGCAATGGCTAAACTCTGCTGGTAGTACTCAATCGCTTTGGCATAATCTCCTAGGAGTAAGTAAGCATTTCCCAGATTGCCCAGAGATTGCTCCTCACCTTCGCGATCTTTGATTTCTTGATAGATTGTTAATGCCTGTTGCCAAGATTGTAATGCTGCCTCAAATTGACCAGTCTGAGCCTGCTGAATCCCTTGTTCATTGAGTCGATCGCCTTCCGCTTTCCGCTCATCTACACTCTGAGCCAACACCTGAGAATTTGGATTTTGGATGAATTGAACATTGTCGATCGCCACAGTACCAAGGACAGTGAGAAAAGCGATAAGTCCGATTCGTTGGAGTCGCATATCCGCCGAGTGGAGGTAGCAGGTTATGAGGTTGTATGTCTGACCCTTGATGAGGTTATGCAAATTGACGACTGCTTTTCGAGATACCGTTGCTGCCGTAAGGGTACAGGTAAAATTATGGTAAGACTGTACCCCATTGGTGTCGCACTGTGCCAAGAATTATCCTTGAAGTACCCGAAGAACTCTCTGACCAACTGGCACAAGTGGGCGATAGGCTTCCTGAACTGCTGCGCTTGAGCCTCCAACAGCCAGCACTACCAGCCCATATCTACCGTTACATCCTCAACTTTCTTGCCAGTAACCCCACACCTCAACAAATCGCTGATTTTAGCCCCACCCCTGAAATGCAGGAGCGTCTGCGTACACTTCTCTTTCGCAGTAAAGCAGGTGAACTGACTTCCTTAGAGCGCCTGGAGCTTGACGAGTATGAACGAATCGAACATCTTGTCATAATGCTCAAAGCAGGTAATCTGCCAAATCTTACCAGTACGCCATCAGTGTGACCTACATCCCAGCTACGCTCCGCCGCCTTGTTGAAGAACGAGCCAATCATAGATGTGAATATTGCCTACTTCCTGTCGGCGTTGCTTTTTTCCCCCACGAAGTTGACCATGTGATTGCAGAAAAGCATGGTGGTGCCACGAATGCCGATAATCTAGCGTTTGCCTGTTGGCGCTGTAACCGTTACAAAGGTACCGATCTCGGCTCGTTCGATCCACAGACAGGAACGTTCAGTTTTCTATTTAACCCGCGTACACAAATCTGGGCTGAACACTTCATCCTGGAGAATCTCATGCTTGTGGGATTAACCCCAGAGGGACGCACAACTGTAAGCTTACTTCAGTTA
>DATNPC010000235.1:0-19098 GCA_036703375.1 Allocoleopsis sp. | reverse complement strand
GTCGTCCCTCTTGAGTTATTCTCAAATTTCACAGGGCTTCAGTGCGCGACTGATAACTCCTGTGCTGGGTGCTTTACGAGGATATCGATCTTCTCAATCCCTCAGATCGGAGTATTACAACAGATAGAGGGTCTCCAAGATTAACAACCTGAGGCATTCAGGGATAACCTTAAAGTGCTACTAGCAACTCCACCTGTATCTATATGGATAATTAAGCCATAAAAATCAGGTATTTACTGCTTTTTGGCGTCTATTCGTGTTTTGTTATGTAAATTAGAGCCGCGTTAGCTTATTAATAAATGCAACATGACCAGTCATCGATAGGCTCGTTAATTTGTCAATGCCAAATCCCCAAGTGTTTGAACAATCGATCCAAATCAACGCCAGCGCCACGGCTGTTGAGCGCTGTATCACCGAGCAATCGTTGATGCATCGCTGGCTCAATCCAGTTCTACGCTGCGAACCAGTAGGTAAGTGGAGCACAGAGGTTGGAAGTCGCAGCCGCTTTGTGATTCAGATTCCCGTCTTGCAGCCTACGCTCCAAAGTGTTGTTGTGGAACGAGAACCCGGTTTAGTCGTCTGGGAATTTAAGGGATTTTTCCAAGGACGCGATCGCTGGGAGTGTCAACCCTCCAACCAAGGCACCCGCCTGCTCAATCGTTTTGAGTTTGAAATTCCCAATCCTCTCGTCAGCTGGGGCTTTAACACCTTTGCCGCACGTTGGACGCAGGATGACATGAAAGCACAACTCAGGCGGCTCAAACGAGTGGCAGAGGAAACCTATCGCAGCATGAAATGACGAAGGCGTGTACGATCCCTAACTCTCGCGATTGAGTCGATCGAGCAATCGGCGAATGGCATCAGCATCGTCTGCGTTCGGAAGCATGGCAATATAAATCTCTAAGTCCTGGGAGGCTTTAGCGAGTTCTCCCAATTGGTAGTAGAGCAATCCGCGATCGCGTAATTCTATTGGAGCATCGGGAACCAAGAGTAACATCCGTTCAACCGCAGCGAGTGCCTTGCTCAAGTCTTGACGGTTGAGGTAAATCATTTTGAGATTAGTCAGCATCCTAACCAATAGCTGCCGAGGATTCACGGATGCCGTGAAGCTGGGTTGCAGTGGAACAGGCTGCCCGTAAATCTGAGCGAGTCGTTGCTCGCAATCTTGCTCGAATAGAATCTCGCCTTGATTGAAGGCATCGACAAAAATTCCCACGTCCTCAAACTCTGGGCGAATGAGAAAATGACCTGGCATGTTGATGCCGACCATGGGAAAATCGAGGCGTCGAGCAACTTCTAGATAGACGAGGGAGAGGGTAATGGGAATACCCGTGCGTCGATCGATCACCTCATTGAGGAAGCTATTGCGGGGATCGTAGTAATCATCGGTGTTACCGATGTAACCGAGGTCATCATAGAAATATTGATTCAGGCTTTGGATTGTTTTTAAGGGGTATCGTTCAACCGGCAAGCGTTCCTCTGCTTCAGCCGCCATCACATCAAGGGCGTTGAGATAATCATCAACTTCGAGGTTGGGGTATTCTTCTTGTGCAATGTAAAGTGCCGCTGCCGCTAAGTCGATTTGGGCATCGGGCTGATTGATTTCCCGATAGAAGTTCTGACGCCCCAGGAGAAAGACCATAAAAAAGGGTGATTTATTTTTCTCTTTAGATTTTAGAAAATAGCTCTTGCTCGCGTTTGCACCTCTTCTAGGGCATCCGCTCAATCCAGTCAACCTATTGTTGAACGATGCGTCTGGCAGTTAGGATGAAGGCAATTTTTCGCTCGCGGCTTTGTTATGGCAGTCGTCAAGGTGATTAGGCCTCTCGCCAAATACTGAATTGACTAGTTCATGTTTTCCCTTTTGCCTTCTGCCCTCTGCCTTTTGCTATAACGTTCCCTACGCCAGCGCGAGTATTGCTCTCTCTCCTTAATCGTTATGGCAAAGCTTGCCTCAAAGCAGACGGCTTGGTTTCGGTTTTTTGCGATCGCGTTATTAGTTCTCGGCATTGTCTTGCGCTTCGTCAATCTCGATCGCAAAGTTTACTGGCATGACGAAACGTACACGTCGTTACGAATCGCTGGTTACACCAAAGAAGAACTCGTGCAACAAGTCTTTGATGGACGTGTCATTGGCGTCGAGGAACTCAAACCGTATCAGCGCCCCAATTCCAACAAAGGTTTAGGAGATACCGTAACATCTTTAGCGATCGACGAACCTCAGCATCCTCCGCTTTATTATGTCACGGCGAGATTTTGGGTGCAGATGTTCGGCAGCTCTGTGGCAGTCATTAGAAGTCTTTCGGCGCTGATTAGCTTGCTGATTTTTCCTTGCGTCTACTGGCTTTGCCTGGAATTATTTGAGTCGCCATTGGTGGGATGGGTTGCGATCGCGCTTTTATCCGTTTCCCCCTTTCACGTCCTCTATGCTCAGGAAGCTCGACCCTATAGCCTTTGGACTGTCACTACGCTACTATCGAGTGCAGCATTGCTGCGAGCGCTACGACTGTCAAATCGGCTCAATTGGGCAATTTATGCGGCAACACTGGCTTTGAGCTTCTATTCGTTTCTCTTTTCCGGGCTAGTTGCGATCGCGCATGGCATTTATGTCGCCGCACGGGATGGATTTCGGCTGACTCACAATGCGATCGCTTATGTACTAGCTGCGATCGCGGGACTTTTAGCCTTCTTTCCCTGGCTGTTCATCCTTGCGAGTAATTTGTACTCCGTTGACGACACTACAAACTGGACAGCTAAAAAAATGCCACTGTTTGCCCTAATCAGAATTTGGCTGGGCAACCTGTCTCGTTTGTTTTTTGATATCAATCTTGACTCTGATGCGCCTTTAATTTATATTCTGATTCCTACTTCAATTGCTTTTGTCTTAATTCTTTATTCTCTATACTTCGTTTATCGTAAAACTCCCAAGCCAACATGGCTATTTATTTTCCTATTAATAGGAGTTAATGCTTTAGCCCTAATACTGCCCGATTTAATACTAGGAGGACGGCGATCGAGTGTTAGCCGCTATTTAATTCCTTGTTATTTGGGAATTCAACTAGCCGTTTCCTACCTTTTTGCCGAGAAAGTCCGCTATCAGCAAAAGGATAAGGTAGGTTTAGCCAAGCCCTCTACCCAAACGCTTTGGCAAGTTGTTTTAGTTGCGGTAATTTCCTGTGGAGTAGTATCTAACATATTTATTGCCCAAGCAGACACTTGGTGGATTAAGAAAAATAGCCATAATCACCCTCAAGCTGCTCGCATCATTAATCGAGCGCCTCGCCCTCTACTGGTGAGTAGCGACTATAACTTCAATGTCGGGGAAATCCTCGCTTTCAGCTATCTCCTCGATCCAAAGACAAAACTCCAGTTAGTTACTGAGCCAAAGATTCCCCAAATACCGGACGGGTTTAGCGATATATTTATCTTTAATCCTTCCCGCTCTTTACAAGAAGGACTGGCGAACCAGCAAAATTACAAGATACAAACCGTTCAGCCCAGTAAGCTCAGGCTAGGAAAACTCATCAAGCAGTAATATACTCGTCAAGTTAGCATCTAGGACAGTTGTGATGAGTCTAACTGGCTACAAAATGCAGCATTCAAGAGGATTACTGTTTTTCATCGCTATCCTCTTGGTATGGGGTGTTTTCTTTCGCTTCGCTAATTTGGATTACAAAGTCTATTGGCACGATGAAGCTTACACGTCACTACGGGCAGCTGGTTTTACCCGTCAAGAAATCGATCGCGAAATTTTTACCAACCGAATTATTCCCGCACAGGAGTTGCAGAAGTTTCAGCGGATCAAACCCGGTAGCACGGCAGCTGATACCATTCACTCCTTAGCACTGGAAGATCCACAGCATCCGCCTCTGTACTTTCTAATGGCTCGCTTTTGGATGCAGACATTTGGCAGTTCTCTCACTGCATCGCGCATGTTGCCAGCGTTACTCAGCCTGCTAGCGCTACCTTTTATGTATGGGTTGGCAGTAGAACTATTTGGCTCGCGGTTAGTCGCAATTGTCGCAACGGCACTTTTAGCGCTATCTCCCTTTGATATTCTGTTTGCCCAGACAGCGCGACAATATAGTTTACTGACAGCGTTGGTCATTGGCAATAGTTTTTTGCTGCTGAGAGCGTTGCGGTTGTTAACGTGGCCGAACTGGTTGCTCTATTCTTTAGGAAGTGCGATCGCATTTTACACGCATCCGATGTATGCCTTAACAGTAGTTGCACACGGAGCTTATGTGCTGCTGTTAAGTCTCCCCTTAATACCAATTGGGTTTGAGCGCGACACTTATTCTCTAATTGCTCCCCCCTTAGCAAGGGGGGATGGGGGGGTTCCAAATGCGATCGAGGAAAAGCCAATTGGTATAAGTTCCCCTAAGCTCCAACTTCTGGATTGGAAAGTTTGGTGGAAGCACAGCCATCAATTCTGGAAATACCTATTGGCAGTAGCCGGAGCGCTGCTATTGTACAGTCCTTGGCTCATTGTAATCAAAAGTAACTATCAACGATTTTCAGCGACAACCGATTGGACGAGAGCCTCGGTAGACTTACTTTACCTAGTCAAGCTGTGGATTCTGAATGTAACATGTCCGTTTTTGGATCTCGATTTTGGGTTTGATAATGTCTGGACTTATCTGCTAAGGCTGCTTGTAATAGCAACAATTGCTCTGGCAATCTATGTCGTCTGCCGTCAGACTCCGCGAACCACTTGGCTGTTTATCTTACTCACGATTTTTGTCCCGTTTCTGCTATTGGCTTTGCCTGATTTACTTGAGGGTGGAAAGCGTTCTACGGTATCGCGCTACCTAATTTCTTGTTTTCCTGGTTTGCAATTGGCAGTCGCTTACTTACTAGCTAACAAAATTATAGTTGGGCAATGGTTGTGGCGAGGAGTGACTGTTTTGTTAATTACAGGCAGTATCGCCTCTTGTACGGTGAGTGCATTCTCTGACACTTGGTGGGACAAGGATTTGAGCTATTCCAATGCAGAGGTAGCAAGACTAATTAATGCAGATGCCAAGAGAAGCAATAATCTCTTAAGCGCTAATCTATCTCGCACTTCTAGCACGAATTTCCCAACCAAGTCTCTAGAGGAAAAGCCTCGTCAAACTGCTCCTCTCGTACTGAGCGACATTGGGGACGACTTCACGAATACTGGAGATTTGATTTCTTTAAGCTACCGACTCAATCAGAATGTTCAATTACTGCTACTCAATCAACCCCCTAATTTAGAACTTCTACACGGCTATACAGAGACATTAGTCTTCCGTCCTTCTCAACGGCTTTTCCAGGCATTTAAACAACAGCAAATCAAACTAGAAAAAGTATCCGATCCAGGGCGACTCTGGCGCATACAGATTGGGACAACGAACCCTGATAACTCTTGTGGACTTGTTAAGCAAATTTGTAAGCTGTAAGTTCATCTTTTACAGTGAGCAGTGACCAGTGGCCAGTGACCAGTTTTTAGTGGGAGGAAGGAGACCCCAATCGTTGCATGGTAGGTTTCACGCGGTGTCTGGCATCCCCGTGTGAAACCTGGTCACTGTTTTAACGCAGTGCAAATTATTTAATGATTGAGATACCCGACTCAGCATCGTTCGCTACTTTTACTCTTTGTTATAAATACAGAGATATATAGCTAACCTATAGCAGTCCTAAATGATTCATGAGAATCTCCCTCAGTGACGACCAGTTCTATCAGCTATGTCAAGATAACCGCGAGTTAAAGTTTGAACGAACGGCTTCGGGAAAATTAATTATCATGTCCCCTGTTGGAGGAGAAAGCGGAAATCGAGAAGCCGAATTGACGATCGACTTAGGCATTTGGAATCGCCAAACCCAACTAGGTTATACCTTCAGTTCCTCTACCATCTTTAAGTTACCCAATGGAGCCGATCGCTCTCCAGATGTCGCTTGGATTCGACGGGAACGTTATCGAGCACTCACTCCCGAACAAAGACGCAAATTTCCCCCCATTGCACCAGATTTTGTCATCGAACTCAGGTCAGCAACCGACGCGTTAGAAACGTTGCGCGAGAAAATGCAGGAATATCTGGATGCAGGAGTGCAATTGGGATGGCTGATTAATCCCCAACAGCAGCAAGTAGAAATCTATCGGCAAGAACGGGACGCGGAAGTGCTTGCTCTTCCAGCCGAGTTATCCGGTGAAGACATATTGCCTGGATTTACCTTGAGTTTACCGCTGTATTGATAGTTCTCCATTAACTCGCGCCAAAAAGCGATCGCTCCGAACTATTCCTGCGCGAATGCTTCGTCCTCAAGTTCGGAAATTATGCGATCGAGGGAACTATCAATCCTCGTGGTCTAATCAGAAAGAGGAGGAGATGAGGATAACCCAGGTGAAAGTTGTGCCAAATCATGAGCAACGCCGACAATTGAGTGTACCAGTGGTGCTGGGAGCAATTTGGCTAGTAGGGGCTTTGTTCGATCGCATTTGGATAGCCCTCGACCAAGCAATTCCGGCTTGGGATCAAACGAATCACCTCACCGGCTCGTTAAACTACTTACATGCCCTACAACATGCCCAGTGGTTTTCATCAAGCTGGTGGAGAAGCTTTTGGATGCTTTCCAAAAAGTATCCGCCCCTAACTTACATCGCGACAGCTCCTTTTCAACAACTCTTTGGTACTGGCCCCGATCTCGCTTTGCTCGTTAATCTATTATTCAGTGCCATCTTGCTCGCCTCTGTTTACGGTTTAGGCAAGCATCTGTTTAATAAGCGAGTGGGTCTTTGGGCAGCCGGAGTTTGCGTACTGCTACCCAGACTTTACACGTTTCGTCTCAACTACCTGATTGATTATCCCCTCACCGCTTTGGTTGCCGCATGTTTCCTGTGTTTGACCCTGTGGCGCGATGCGAAAACAGGCAGGGAGGGATGGATTCGGGCGTTGCAATTTGGCATCTGCTTGGGTTTGGCGATGATGGTCAAGCAGAGCGTCCTGTTTTTCTTATTTGTACCGCTATTGTGGCTTTCGCTTCCCCTGTTCCGGAAGCGAGTTTGGGGGCGACTGATTCAGTTAATCGGCGGGTTACTCTTCTCTGTTTTGATCTTTGGGCCTTGGTACCACACGAACTGGATCTATTTCCTCAGTACCCCACAGAATTCTGTTATTGGGCCAGCTGCCGCCGAAGGCGATCCCGCGATCAATACCCTTGCAGCTTGGACGTATTATTGGAATGACCTTCCCCGTGCCGTCAGTTGGCCGTTACTCCTCGTTCCCGTGGTTGGTCTGCTGTTGTATTGGATCGTTCCGCCATTTCGCAAACAAGCAAATAGCAGCAAATCAGAATACTCTAACCCAGACACGCCATCCCCTTCCAGCATAGAGACTCCGCCTTCTGAAACCAATCCCAAATCTCCGACCTTGGTAAGGAAGAGAACGCCTAAATCAATCGCCTCAGGATTGCGTTGGTTGGCTGTCTTTTTGGTCGCGTCTTACCTGATTTGCTCGGCAAATCCGAACAAAGACTTGCGCTACATCATGCCCTATCTGCCAATTCTCTCGGTGGTTTTGGCTTTGGGTTTAACCGTATGGCCAAAACGATTGAGGGTAGTACCTTGGGCGACTGTTGGTTTAGCATTTCTCCTCATGTGCCTTAATCTCTTCCCCATTGGCGGGAAACCGGGAACCTACTTAACCCAAACTCTCAGTCCCAATGAGCAAACTTATCCTTATTTAGGACCCAAGTGGCCTCAGCCGCAAGTCATCAATGAGATCGTGCGTACCGAACCTCAACTGCAAGCCACCGTAGGCGTGATGACGAGGGTACCGCAACTCAATCACAACAATATCAACTACTACGGTGCGCTGAAAGACTTTCAGGTATATGGACGAGAAGTCGGGGGGCGCAAGCGACATGTCGATCGCGATGCGCGATCGCTTTCTTGGTATATCACTAAAACTGGCGATTTGGGAACGCAAAACGAAACCCCACTTCGCATGGTTCAGTTACTCAATAGCAGTCCGGATTTGCAGGTTCACAAGACTTGGAATTTACCAGATGGTAGCCTGCTCAAGCTATTTCATCGCACTCCAGCACCGATACAGGTACATCCAATTAATTCAACTCAAACTCAGGTCAAACTCGATCGAGTCACCGTACCGCCCCAAGCTCCTCCTAACGCACCAGTTCCGGTAACATATGAATGGTCTGGGCCGTGGGAGCAATTGCGATCGGGTATTGTTCTACTGACGTGGCAGAAAGTGGAGAGTCAGGAGTTAGAAGCTCAGACTCAGGAGTCAGACGCCAAACTACCGCTAGTCAACCCAAATCTAAAATCGAATCGTTGGTTACACGACCATGGAATTGGGATGGGAGCATTGTATTCTGGGCGTTTAACGACCCAGCAGTCTCAAGGTAGTTTCCAAGCGATCGAACGGACAGCGATGTTACCTTCGGCAGATATTGCACCTGGAAACTATACTCTAGAGGCAACTTACCTTAACCGGGCAACCGGCGAAAACTACCCCATTGCCGTGCCGTCAGTCACGCTTACCATCAATCCCGATGCCCCTACAACACCAGCCCCAGAATTAGATTTAGTTACCCAGATGCGGACTTTAGCCCGTAGCTTACCCCAAGGGCGAAAAGCCCTCGACTCGATCTTTGATGAAATTGGGCGAATTAACCAGTACGATCCCGTTCAAGATTACACCATTCAATCCGATCGCGCCTTGGATTACCGACTCCAGCAGGAACCGCAAAACCTAGATTGGGCTTATGCTTTCGCGTTTGCCAAAGTATTACAGGAAGATGCCGAAGGTGCGATAGAGGCATTGAAACGAGTCGTGCAGCTAGATTCCCAAAACCCCTACGCTCACGCCTACCTCGCCTTCGTCTACCTCTATCAATGGCAAGGGAAAAACGCTCAAGACGCTATCCAACCTGCTCTTGCCCTCAATCCTAAGAGTCCAGACATCAGAGCTATCTCTGGCGTAGCGGCTATCCAGCAAGGCAATCTTGTCAAAGCATGGCACATGTTAGCAGAATTAAAAAATTAAATTTAACGTCCTCAAGCAGAAGTTACTGTAATCTTTTGCAATAAGTGGGTTGAGAGGGGTCGAGATGGCTGACGATCGGACCAAACAAAGGCCAATCGCCGTCGATTTATTTGCTGGTGCAGGCGGCATGACTCTGGGCTTTGAACAAGCAGGGTTTGATGTCCTCTGTGCGGTAGAGTTCGATCCGATTCATTGTGCGACGCATGAATATAATTTTCCCTTTTGGTCAATTATTTGTAAAAGTATTGCAGAAGTTACCGGGAAGGAGATTCGAGACAACTCAGCAATTGGCGATCGCCAAATTGATGTCGTGTTCGGTGGCCCTCCCTGCCAAGGCTTCTCCATCATTGGCAAACGAATCCCCGATGATAGTAGAAATTTCCTCGTTTTTCACTTTATCCGAGTAGTTCTAGAATTACAGCCCAAATATGTTGTGATTGAGAATGTTGCGGGCATGGCAACAGGAGATTTTAAACAATTACTTGGAGCTGTCATCGATGACTTGAAATTGCATGGCTATGCTGTACAAGAAAATTACCAGATTCTCAATGCCGCTTACTATGGCATACCTCAAAAACGTAAGCGATTATTTATTTTAGCCTGCCAAAAGGGTTTGAACTTACCCCATTATCCTTCGCCCCTGACTCGACCAGCGAATTCAAAAAAGTCTAGAACAACACATCAATTACCATCTAGTCCGACTATCTGGGAGGCACTTAAAGATTTGCCAATTGTCGAATTTCATCCAGAGCTGCATGAAAGAGATTGGACAATTGCTGAATTCGGTAAGCCAAGTGATTATGGCAAGAAACTCCGAGGTTTTTGTAGCGTTGAAGATGACTATTCCTATAAGCGTCAACACGATGCACGGATACTGACATCTAGTTTAAGAACAAAGCATACCTTAGAAACAATTAGACGATTTGAGTCCACGTTACCAGGTCAAATAGAACCGATTAGTCGCTTTCCCAGACTGCATCCCAATGGAGTATGCAATACCCTACGTGCTGGAACAGCTAGTAATCGAGGTGCTTTTACATCGCCAAGACCGATTCATCCGTTTATCCCAAGGTGTATCACCGTTCGTGAAGCGGGGCGTCTGCACTCTTACCCAGACTGGTTCAGATTTCACTCGACGAAATGGCATGGATTTCGACAAGTCGGTAATTCTGTTCCTCCCTTATTGGCAAAAGCGATCGCATTAGAAGTGATGAACGTACTGGGAATACAACCATCTAAGCCTGAGAGTGTGCAAAAGTTGGGAGAGGAAAAACTCTTGCAATTTACGATGTCAGACGCAGCTAAATATTATCGTGTTAATCCCAAAATTATCGAAGAAGTTACTAGTGCATCGGTTCAGAAATCTTGACCCACCTCAGCGATTTCACAGGGGAGCATCCCAATTTTGCAACTTGCCCTAAAAATGAACGACAGAATGAGGCTTTCAGAGATTTCTAGGAATGTTTTTGCACATTTGGGATGCTCCCATTTCACAGTAAGCAGGCATCAGTTCTTTCCTAACCATGATTGAGCATGAGGTTCTAGAAAAAACTGGTCACTGGTCACTGGTCACTGGTCACTGGTCACTGGTCACTGGTCACTGGTCACTGGTCACTGGTCACTGCTCACTGTTTGACTAAACTTTGGCTTCTAGAGACTTCAAGTACTCAGTGTTGACACCGGATTCTCGGACTAGGGCAATTTTCCCAGTACGAGCAATCTCACGGATACCGAACTTGCCCAAAACTTGAGCGATCGCTACCATTTTACCGGGGTCTCCCACAACTTCTAAGGTGAGCGAATCCTCCCCAATGTCTACCACACGCGCCCGGAATACCTGAGCTAGTTCAATAATCTCCGATCGCGTCGAGCTAGTCGCATTGACCTTAATCAACATCAACTCCCGCTCTACGCAGGGTATTGTGGTGATGTCTTGCACTTTCAGAACATTGATCAGCTTGTAGAGTTGTTTTGTCAGCTGTTCAATAATCTGCTCGTCCCCAGGTACGACCATCGTAATTCGGGAGATACCACCCTGCTCGGCTGGACCAACAGCTAGACTTTCAATATTAAAGCCCCGACGGGCAAATAGACCGGCAATGCGAGTGAGGACACCGGCTTCATCCTCGACCAGAACTGAAAGGGTGTGTTTCATAAGTTACAACAAGGGCAGCGCACGCACTTGCGTCACAACGATTTAATGCGTTTTGGCAAGAAACTTCTATCTTATCGCGGTCTACAGCAAAGACAAAGCTGCTGTTCGCTTGGCTCAATTGGAGTGGAACTGCGATCGCTATACTTGATGCCTGAGTGCGATCGCAATTCGTTACAACTCGTAGCATCGTCCAAAGCAGCGTCAGCTAGACTAATTGAAATCTTCTTCTAGGCAGATGCTTCTAATTGGTCAATTAAGGCATTATAGTGGTGACGATCCAGCGTTATTGGAGTTCAAGAATTTATGGGTTGGTTAAAAAGACTCTTTGGACTGGAAAAACCCGACGACGCTCAAGTTAACCCTCCTGCTCAAGAAGCACCTCAAGCCACTGGAGGTTCTGGTACCGAAACCATTGCTCCGGAGCGAGTTGGCTTAAACGGAGAATATGACCAAAGTGGTCTTGCCAAGCGAGTTGCCCTAGCTTTTGACCAAGAGAGCGATTTAGCTGATGAAGAACGCCTCTGGGTAGCTCAGACAGGCGGTACTGTGGTTTTAAAGGGTGAAGTTTCCGATCAAGCTACCCTTGACAAAATGGTTAGCGTTGCCCGAGGGGTTAGTGGAGCCACCGATGTAGACACCTCTCAAGTCCAAGTGGGCTAAATCGTTTTTTATCGCTTCAACCAGCAACATGGTTTGAGGGGCAATTTTTTTTGCATCTGCTTAGCTTTCGATCGCACAAGAATCAGCACTGAGCGTTCTTCGCTTCAACACCAGAAGCGCCTTGCCCTTGCCTGTAATAGTAATGGCGAGGATAAATAACACAGATAGAGGGTATTGAACCCTCTATTTTTTTAATTGAGCGAAACCGATAACGACGAAGCTGGAGCATCTGGTTTCTGTACGCACTTAGTGGCCAGCCAGTCTAATAGAATCTGATTCACCTGTTCTGGCTGTTCATCGTGAGGACAGTGGCCCGCATCATCCAACTCAATCAGCTCTAAATTCGGATTCAGCTCGACAAACTGACGCGCCAATTTAGGAGGAATCATCCGGTCTTTACGTCCCCACATCAAAAGCATGGGAATGTCTAAAGTGGGCAAAATGGTTTTGACACGGGGACCAAAGTTGGTAGAGGTCATCGCTTTAAACAGCGCGCTAAATGTTGCGGCGGCACCTCGGTCTTGAGCCGGTCCCGTGAGAATTTCGACCAACTCCGCTGTAACCGCTACTGGATTAGCATAGGCCAGCCCCGCCCATTGACGCACCACGGGTGGACGACGCACAACATAGAAAAGCGTTTTGAGCAGGATGGGAGATGCCACAAGACCTTCAACAGTTGATACCACAGGGCGCAACCAACCGGGCATCGCCTCTTCTCGTAATGAAAGGTCTGGCAAATTAATCAAGACAATCCCTTTAACCATCTCTGGGTGGGCTGCGGCTGCCGCCAGACAAACCAGCGAACCGATGGAGTTACCGACTAAGACCATCGGTTGCCGGATGAAGGTTTGCCAAAACTCATAAACTTGGTCTACCCAGAGGTCAATCTTGTAGTCCGCAGATGCCTTGCGGGATGCCCCGAACCCCAACATATCTAGGGCGTAAACCGTGTGCTGTTGACCTAATACTTCTAGATTGTGACGCCAATGACCGATTGAGGTGCCAAACCCATGGAGCAGCATGACGGGTGTACTGAGTGCGTTATCCGTCTGGAGCGATCGAAAATAGGTATAGCGGGTCTGCCAGCCTCGCCAAACCCAATCTCGTTGACTACCAATTCGTTGCTGCCAAGACACAGATGTCGTCACAAAAGGCCTCTGATTTAAAAACGTTTACAATCCTCTTCTATTTTAGTGGCTTCCTGATGACTGGAGAGTTTAGCGATCGCGGGATCGCAATCCCTGACATGCTGGATTGCCGACTGATTGGGAAGATACATTAACGGCCTAGACAGAAACTTCAAAAGACTCAGTAAAATGGCTAGTGTAAATCGAGTGTCAATTAAGCCTACTCCGTATCAACCCACCGAATTTTAGAAAACAAGCAAACGCCTGTGAACGAAAAAAGACGCCAACGCGATCTACCCCAAATTAACGAAAGAATCCGATTTCCGAAAATTCGAGTCATCGACACCGATGGGGCACAACTGGGGATAATCACACCTCAAGAAGCTATACGTATGGCAGAGGAAAAAGAGTTGGATCTCGTCTTGGTTAGTGACAAGGCAGATCCGCCGGTGTGTCGCATCATGGACTATGGCAAGTACAAATTTGAGCAGGAAAAGAAAGCCCGCGAAGCCAGGAAGAAGCAACACACGGCCGATGTTAAAGAAGTGAAGATGCGCTATAAGATTGAAGACCATGATTATCAAGTACGCGTCAATCAAGCCGTGCGTTTTCTCAAAGATGGCGACAAGGTGAAAGCCACCATCACCTTCCGAGGGCGAGAAATTCAGCATAGTGACTTAGCTGAAGAACTGCTCAAGCGCATGGCAACGGACTTAGAGGAAATCGCAGAAGTCCAACAAGCTCCGAAACGTGAAGGGCGCAACATGATGATGCTGCTCTCTCCCAAAAAATGAGAAGCGTCAGTCGTCAGGGGTCACGAGTCAGCAACTGTCTAGAGAACAGCTGACAACCGACAACTGACCGCTGACCACTGACCACTGACGAAATTAAACAATGAAACAGCTTCCTCGCGCTCGCGCTCAGGGTGATTGGGTACGGAAAATCCTACAGTGGGTCAATCTGCGTCCTGAAGAAGGCGAACGCACCTTGCTGATGTTTGCCTTCTACACGGCAACATCAGCCGGTCTGCTGTGGTTTGAGTATAGTGCAGTGGCCCTGTTTTTGGAGAAATACGGTGCTAAATGGCTGCCAGCCATCTATATTGCTAGCGCGCTGATGTGTTCGGGGCTGGGATTTTTATATTCCTGGCTCTCCAAGATTTTGCCGATGCAGAGAGTTTTGGTGGCGATTGCACTACTCACAGGTGTACCCTTACTGCTCTTTCGCTTTGGCTTAGCGATTGAGTACTTAACCCCTCTGATTGGGTTTACCACCATTTTTTTGATGCGGTTGTGGATGGATGCGGTTGAAGTCCTCAACGACCTCAACTCCCAAGTTGCCGCCAATCAACTGTTCAATATTCGGGAAATTAAGCGCACCTATCCGCTCATCTCCAGTGGTTTGTTAGTTGCCGATGTCGTGGCGGGGTTTTCCTTACCCTTGTTACTGCTGGCAGTCGGGAAGATTGAAAACGTCCTGGTTGTCGCTGCATTGGCCATGCTGGTAGGCGCGGGAATGCTGTTTTATCTAAGCCAACGCTATCGGCAAGCGTTTCCCGACTCCCCTACCTCGCAGTACTGGGAAGAAGAGGAGTCAGAATTTACCATCCAGAGTACTAACGGGCCTCTACGCCGCTACATCATCCCGTTATTTGCCTTTTTTATCCTCGGTGAAGCGCTCTATCTCCTCGTCGAATTTCAATATCTCAGCCAACTGGAAGAAAAGTTACCTGAAACGTCAGCAATTGCTGGTTTTTTAGGGTTATTCAGCGGGATTGTGGGCTTATGCGAACTCACCTCTCAATGGTTCGTGTCTAGCCGTGCGATTGACCGCCTCGGTGTCTTTGTGGCGGCAATGATGTTGCCTGCGTCATTGGGGATTGTCAGCTTACTGATACTGACTGGCGTACTGGACTTTTCTGTAGACCTGCTCGGCCACATCATCCGCTTACCGGAACTCGTCACAGGGCTATTTATTGGTCTGATTTTACTCCGGTTCATGGACGAGCTACTGCGCTACACCTTAATCGCTGGGATTGAACCATCTCTCTTCCAGCCCCTGCCAGAGGCAATGCGGAACTCCGTTCAGACGGCTGTTCAGGGGATTGCCGAACCGATGACCACGGGCATAACGGGTCTGGGGATTTTGGCAACGATTGGGTTAATCAATTGGATTTTCTCAGGACAGCCTGAAACCCTCGGACAGCAATGGCAGACGTGGATCTTTATTTTTGCGATCGTGCTGTTCTCTCTATTCTGGCTCCTGAGTGCTTGGTTATTGCGATCGAGCTACGTCAGTTTGCTGGTCAAAAGTGCAGAACAGGGGCGCTTGGGTTTTTCTAACGTAGACTTGGGCGCATTCAAGCGCGCTGTAGTGGAAGCCTTAGAGCAGCCGAGTACAGAAGCGGATAAACGCTCGTGCATTCAACTGCTGTATCAGATTGAGCCCAACACAGTTGGGGAGGTACTCGGTCCCTTATTAACCCGCCTGTCTCCAGCGCTGCAACGTCAGAGTTTGGAGGCAATGCTAGAGCATCCCAATCCGGCTTATCTCGATGACGTGCAAGCGTTGATCGATCAAACCCCACCGCCAGAAGTACTCGCCTTAGCCTTACGCTATGTTTGGCTCACTCAGCCAGAATTGGATGTTGGCAACATTAGACATTATTTACACGCTGCCGTTGACCCCACGGTGCGAGCAACAGCGGCGGCTTTAATTTTGCGTCGGGGAACGCCCACGGAGAAAGCCGAGGCAACGAATGCGCTACGGCGAATGCTCACCTCAAAACGAGAACGAGAACGGGTCATCGGGACGCGAGCGTTGGGAGAGGCCGAGTATTTGCAAGCGCTGAGGCTGAATATTCCCACTCTGTTGCAAGATGAATCCTTGCGGGTACGTTGCGCGTTGCTGGAGGTGATTGCGGCTACCCATTTGGAAGAATACTATCCGTCTCTAGTCAAAGGGCTGTACTACAAATCCACTCGCGACGCGGCTCGTATCGCTTTGGTACGGTTAGGAGATGAAGCAGTTAAGTTACTCGTGGAATTGGCAGAAGATGTACATAAACCCGATTTAGTCCGGCTACAAGCGTGGATGGCTTTAGGTGAAATTGCCACGCCACAAGCGTTAAATCAGCTCGTGCAACAGCTAATGACCAGTTGGGGGACGACACGCCGCAATATTCTGCGAATTTTGCTCAAAATCCCGAACGAAGTTGGGATTGAAGGCGTACTCGATCGCTTGGGCCGCAGCGGTATTGAAACGCTCATCGAGCAAGAATTGCTGTTTTTAGGGCAAATTTATGCAGCAGTGCTCGATTTGAGTCCTGAGAAGATTGTAGGCCAGGAGGCAGAGTTGCTGCGCCGATCGCTCCAAGACCTGCAAACGGATTTAGTGGAACGGTGCTTTCTGCTGATGAAGTTCCTGTATCCAGCTACAGCGATTCAAGCGGCAGCGTTTAATCTAGATTCAGAATCACGGTCTAATATTGCGCTGGGGTTGGAAATTTTAGATAATACGCTAGATATTCCTCCAAAACGAGTGTTCTTGGGAGTATTAGATCGGCGTCCAATCCCTGAAAAAATGGCTGCTCTAGGAGAGTTGGTGCCTTATCAACCAATGAACGTAGGCGATCGCTTGCGCCGATTGATTGAGTTGCGCCATTTTCTGTCAGACTGGTCTTTAGCCTGCTGTTTTCATTTGGCAAGGACAGCTCATTGCAGCCTCAAGCCAGAAGCTACCCTGGTTTGCCTGCGTCATCCTACTGGGTTTGTCCGAGAAGCCGTTTTAGCGTATCTGAAAGAGGCTTCCCCCCGTGCTTGTATCGAGGTGTTGCCCGTGATGAGAAATGATGCCGATCGCTTAGTCGCCGCTCAGGCTGAGAAAATCATCACCGAGTTCGGTCAAGTTAGCTAGGTGTAAGGTACGGTACACTTGAGGTTTCTAGCGAGTGCGGGCGCTGCCAATTGAGTGAATCGAACCTCAATTCCAGCCGAAGCTCTCCAGCCGGAGGCAAATCACCTCCCACAGCGAATCGCCAACAGCAACCGCTTTGCCAATGTTAACCAGTGTTGAGCGTCTATTGTTTATCAGGGCTGTCCCGATTTTCCAGGAACTGCGGGACGACTTTCTCGTTAGGCTTGCCTCTGTGATGGAGGAGCTCTCGTTTCCCACGAACCACACGATTTTCACCCAAGGGCAAGAAGGGCGATCGCTTTATATCGTAGTTTCTGGTACAGTTCGCGTTCACATCGGCGATCGCGATTTGGCACAGCTCAAGCAGGGCGCTTGTTTTGGCGAGATGTCCTTGTTCGATGCCGAACCCCGTTCGGCGTCAGTGACGACTTTAGACAAGTGCGAATGCCTAATGCTGACGCAGTTGCAACTGTACGATGCGATCGATGAGACGCCAGGAATTGCAGTGAATATCATCCGTCTGCTCTCCCGCCGCATCCGAGAATTAAACAATCGAGTCAATGCTTACGAGGCGAAAACTCCAGCACCAGACTTTACCAGGAATCAGCCCGGAAGCCCCACGTCTACTCGATGAGAGTCAGCAGTGAGCAGTGAGCAGTGAGCAGTGAGCAGTAAGCAGTGAACAGTGAGCAGTGGCTACTGATAAACAAAAAAAAATGCCCTCTCCGCACTGAGAGAGCTGACCTGCTTTTTTACTTACCATATACGAGCGTAGTGAGCAATTGTGACAAAGCTGTGACGCTCAGATGACATGGGTTTGACAAAGGCGGTTGATGTTCTCCCCTGACTCAAGCAAGGGAATTCTTATAGCGTGTAACAGTTTCGTGAACTTCTCTTATTTTCTGCTAGGCATTAAGAGAAGAAGATGTGTTTCATCTATCGATGGCGAACCATCAACTTGAGCAGCTTAGGTTCAACTCTCATGGCTTCAGCAACTCTGACTCAATGTATCAACCGAATTTGGGCGATCGCAAATCAGCTCCAGGAGACGCAACAAGACGCGGCAGCTCTAGAGTTACATAACTGCCTAGAAACCCTGGCTGATGTACAACAACAGCAGCATGCAGAGGCGCAAGAACGTCACGAGTTGGAACAAGCCTTACACAAAAGCCTACTGTGTAACCGATTAGCCTTCTCGATCGCGACTAGCAGAATTTACGGCTTATCATTCGATCGGATTGTTGAGAGTGTTCTTCAACAAATTCATAGCGCCTTTCCGAACTGGCGCGTTGCTTACAGCACCATCGACGCCGAAGGTCAACTGGCAGTAATTCAGTCGCTACAGCCAGCAGGGATGCCCTGTTTAACTGGCTTAAGTGTTGACTTAACCCTTGCTCCTGAGTATTTGGCAGCCCTCCGCCGAGGAGAGCCTGTGATTATAGAGGATGTGGCGGATGCATCTTCTATCAGTCCTATCGCTGAGGTGATGCTAGCTGGGGGAACTCAAGCTGTTTTAGACTTGCCGCTAAAACCGTCGCGGCAGTTGGTAGGTTTGCTGTGTCTGGACTCACCTCAAGCTTATTGTTGGAACGAGCATGAAATCGGCGCGATGATCGAAATTGCCGATTATTTATCCTATGCGCTTCAGGAAGTTCATACCCAACGGGAACGCCAAAAGGCGGAAGCTTTACTGTATCAAGCTAATCGTGAATTACAGCAGTATGCCACTCAACTGGAGGCGGCTAACCAAGGAGTGGAAATCACCCTGGAAGAACTGCGCCAGGGAAATGAAGAACTGATGGTAGCTCACCAAGACACAGAATGGCAACAGCAGCGCTACCAGGACTTATTTAACTTTGCTCCCGACGCTTATTTAGTAACCAATGCCTGGGGAATGATTCAACAGGCCAATCAGGCAGCAAGGCGTTTGCTCGGTGCTTCTCACGACATCCAAATTTTAGGTAAACCGTTAAGTCAGTTCGTTCCCCTAGACGAGCGTCGAGTGTTCCGAACCCAGTTAAACCAGTTGAGCCATGTGCATCAACCGATTCAGTTTGAAATTAACTTGCAGCTTCGGCAAGGGAGACGGGGAGACGGGGAGATGGGGAGATGGGGAGACGGGGAGACGGGGAGATGGGGAGACGGGGAGACGGGGAGATGGGGAGATGGGGCGATGTTCCTTCTTTCGTTGCGGGCAATCGCCCATGGGAAT
>DATNPC010000234.1:0-2895 GCA_036703375.1 Allocoleopsis sp. | reverse complement strand
TCATGCAGTTTTTCCACTTCTACTTTTTCGGCAATCCAGAAGGATTGGCATTTAACGGCACGCGGCAAGATATGGGGACTAGTTTAGTCCAGCCTATTGCCCAAGCGATTCAGGACAAGGGCAACAAAATTGTCACCGAGGCAACCGTTAGCCGCGTGAACTGGCAGGAGGGGAAGATTGCCTCCCTCAGTTACCAGCAGGGAAATACCCACAGTAACGTTCCCTTTTGGGTGAAGCGGAGTGTGGGAAATCAAGCGGACGCGGAGAATGTCTTAGTACAGTCTCCTGGTATCGTTGAAGCGGTGTCTTCGTCCCAATCGCCAACGATGGAATACTACGGTGCAGGAGATGCGGTGTTTGCTGCCGCGCCAGGAGGACGCGAAGCGATTTCTCTAACCTGTACTCACCAAGGCTGTACCGTGCAGCAGCAAGCGGATGGCAAGTTCCTCTGCCCGTGCCACGGTGCGGTTTATGATGCCCAAGGGCGAGTGATGGCAGGGCCAGCGAAACGAGATTTACCTCGCTTCCAGATTGCACAACGAACTGAAGATGAGGTGCAATTGATAGGGGCGCAAGAGACTTCGTCTTTAGAAATTACTGGAGAGACAATTCAGGCGGACTACTATGTTTTTGCCACAGATGTACCTGGAGTTCAACAGCTATTTAAGCTGTGTCAGGGTGAGGTGAATCAGGAAATACATAGTCAGGTAGAGAAATTGAGCATAGCAGATCCATTTGCCGTTGCCCGTTTCTGGTTTGACCGGGACTTTGACTGGGAACACAGCGACTTTACCTCGTTATCCGGCTATCAACTCACCGACAGCATTACTCTCTATCACCGCATTCAAGAGCAATTCATCGCTTGGCACGAGAAAACGGGTGGTAGTGTCGTGGAGTTACACGCTTACTGTTACAAGGAGAAAGAATTCCCGAATCAGCAAGCCCTACTGACCACTTTTGAACAGGAACTCTATGAAATTGTGCCTACCTTGAAGGATGCCAAGATGTTGCACCGAGAACTGGTGAATCAAAAGAACTTCTCCGGTTATCCACCTGGAAGTTATGCGGAACGACCAGAAACCTGTACTTGCGTCCCGAATCTTATCTTTGCTGGAGATTGGGTGAAGATGCCCTTTCCCTGTGGCTTGATGGAACGGGCGATTAGTAGCGGATTACTAGCAGCGAATGAGATTCTACATCGAGAAGGGTTGCAAAGGCGATCGCTTTTCTCGGTCAATCCAGAGGGAATCTTAAAAATCTAGCGTCTAGAGCATAGGTTCAGTAATCCTAGAAACGTTGATTTTGCGTAGGGGTGGTGTTCCCGTACCTGCCCCTACACCTGAGCGGGGCAACCACGATTGCTTACAGCAAACCAGAGAAGCCAATAAAATTTGGTGATACAGGAGAAACCACGTCAACAGTCGTAGGGAAATTCAAAAATGAGGATTTTAGAGCAAACTAAAGATGTTCTAACACTTCAAAATTCAGCCATAAATTATTGGTTTGGTACGATTGCTGCTCTCTTTGGCAGTCTGTTCGGCATGCTCTTAATTGCTGGAATGACTGGATGGTGGCAAAACCTCTGGTTGGTAGTAGGAGGTGGCTTTTGTCTAGCATTGCAACAGATATGGTCAAGCAACGTAGTGAAAGTTTGCAGTTTTAACAGAACTCTCAGAAAAGTCACAGTTAAATTCCACGGCTTACCAGGGAAAACTAAAGATTTTTTTGTGCGGGATATTCAAAAAATTGAAGTGAGAAAAACAACAGGTTTTGCTTATGGAGTTGCACTGGAACGTTATCAGCTTTGGCTGGTGACAAGAAGTTCCGCTACCACCATTCCTTTATCAGAGGAGCATCCCAACCAGGTTTTATTGGAATCGCTCGCTAATCTAAGTCAAGAATGCTTGAGTCTGAACCATTAACCAATAGAAGGTGTTGCTCACTAAGATGCGTCCCGCGCTGCACCCTTTGGGTGCAGCGCGGGCTTTTGTAGATTGTTATCGTCACCTTTGAGAAGACGCAACTCCTGCCTAACCTGACGAGAACGAACTGTAATCTCCTTGGCTCTACCTACTAGTTTCTCAGACCGAGCCACAATCGTATCTGAGCGAGTCTTAATTTGACTTGAGTTAGATGCAATCTTACGCAAATCAATCCTAATTTCGCGGGATTGGATGATAATTCGATCGAGCGTTCTTCCAGCAGTCGAGCCATCTATCGACTCAGACTCATTGACTTCGACTGGGTAAGAACCAGCACTTTCACTGGTGGAATTATCTAGAGATTCGCTATGAAATGTGTTATTTCTAGGGTTGTTTTTAGCAGGTTCTTTAATCTCATTGACGGATTGATAATCAGCGGCGGCGAGAGCATTTAATTCTTCATTCATCACGTCCAGTTCTCGCTTGGTCTCCTCCAGCTCCTGAAAGTAGTAATTTGCAACTTGATTTTCGTGGGATAGAACTTGCTTGAGACTATCCACCTGTTCGCGCAACAGCTCCAGCTCTTCCTCCATTTCCCGTATCTTTTGCTCGTCTACGCTCTTCACTGGTTGAGCAGGGTTCTCTTGATGAAATTTATCCCTTGGCATATTCATAAATTTTTCAGAGAGCACTTCAACAGTTCAATGAGATAATGCTAAATTTTGCTTATAATTTAGTCCATCTGAACTAAGATAGAGCGGCATTCATTCTATAAATTCATAATGTGTAATACTTAACATGCAATGTTTTGTTAAGGGGTTACACCCCTCATCTAGACACTAATTGCGATCGCGAACGGCGTACACGGCTACCAAGTTATAGCCTTTCTCGATTGGATGCGATACATCTGTAGGAGCGCTCAACCGTGAATCCCTTACAATCTGGGTGTATCACACCCAATTGAGAACCACTA
>DATNPC010000233.1:0-2925 GCA_036703375.1 Allocoleopsis sp. | reverse complement strand
CCCCGTCCGAGATTAATGCTGAGCACCTCGTAGGCAAACTCCTCTCCAAACGGGGCATCACCGCTATCCTCCGGAAGTACATGAGTTCGTTTCGTGGGGAAGCCGAGCCAACTTAGGGGTAGATTCACCGGGTAACTCCACTGATTCGCAGTTACGAAAACCTGTGCTAGAGGAAACTGTCTAGCGAAGGGTCCAACGAAGACTTTGTGTTCTAAGCCAGAAGCAGTTGGCAGGATGATATATTTCACCTCACCGTGCTTCGCCTCCAATTCCCTAACGAGGCGAATGCACTCGTTTGTCGGGGCAACTGGTGCATAGACCAGAAGACCTCCCTTTTCGAGCTTAACGACACTCATGCGAATCGGTACGACCGTGTAGAGGATGCCCTGCAACTGATCGAACGTCCAGATGGTGTCCTTAACGACTTCTTTACGCAGTGTCCGTCGCTGACTGTAGGGGTAGAGTGGCACAGCCAGCCAGAACGGCCATGACCAGTCAGCAGGATTGATACTCAAACTATCCTGTTGTCTCTGTCCAAGCGACTGTGCTTTCAAGATATGCGTTTGGTGTCCTTTCCGAAGTTGTTCGATCCACTCCACGACCCCCTCCCTAATTCCTAAAGCTCACACTGTTTGTTTAATTTAATTGAATGAAGCTGGAGTTTAGCTAAACTCTAGGCTAAATGCTTTTGTCCAGATCTGGGAGTGTATCGCCAAGTGGTTAAAGTCGTCACCATCAACATTCTGTTTGAAATGGAGAAATGGGCGCAGCGACGCGAACTTCTAGTGGAGGGTTTGGCAGCTCAACGGGCAGATTTAATTGGATTACAGGAGGTCAAGCTTCCGGAAGACAACAGCGCTTGGCTGGCACAGCAGCTGAACATGCCTTACGTGCAGCTAGTACCCTACAAAGGGCTAGACGATAATGGTTTCCCCTATTACGGAGGGGCAATTCTCAGCCGCCATCCCTTCACGCAACAGGACACCCTTGACTTGCAAACTCAGGGACGGGTAGCGCAATACGTGCAGGTAGAAGTGGAGGGTCAGCCATTGGCATTTTGTAACGGTCATTATTACTGGTACCCTGGCCCCAGCCCCGAACGAGTAAAGCAGGTGCAGTTGCTTCTTGAGTGGCTGGGTAAGTTACCACCCGATATGCCAATCGTGGCAGTCGGGGATTTTAACGGGATGCCTGAGACACCCGCGATCGCATTAATGCGCGAGAGATTTACCTCAGCTTACGCAGCCTACCACGGTCACGAGCCGGAATCTACCTGTCCCACACCCTTAAACAAACGACGTAGTTGGCAGCGCCGATTGGTCAAATACCTAGTCAACGCATGGACTCATCGCAACTTGCGACCTTGGCGCGGTACGCTGGACTACGTGTTTATCAACCAGCACCTGCGCGTGCAAAATTGCGAACTCATTCTCACCGAACCTGCGCCCAATGACCGCACCCTGTACGCCTCCGACCATTTTGGTATTGCTGCTGAACTTGAAATAGTGAGGTACTCATCTTGATTGAAGAACAAAAGCTGATTGAAAAATTGCAGCGTATTGAAGCATTGTTTGCGGGTGCAACAACAAAGGGGGAAAAGGTTGCTGCTGCCAATGCCTTAGAGCGTATCCGTGAAAAACTTAAAGACGTTCAAAAACTCGATCCAGCAGTGGAATATAAATTCACTTTGACGGATATGTGGTCAAAGAAGCTGTTTTTGGCATTGTTGCGTCGCTACGGGATTGAGCCTTATCGCTATTACCGACAGAAGCATACTACTGTCATGGCTCGCGTTCCCGTCAGCTTTGTGAACGAAACTCTTTGGCCAGAATTCCAAGAACTTAATAAGACTCTCCGTTCCTATCTGGATGAAGTAACCGATCGCGTAATTACTACGGGTATTTATGCGGACAGTTCCGAAGCTGAAGTTAGACAGGAACTTCTCTCGGATTGAGATTTTGGACTGATATGCGATCGCTAAAGTTGCCGTTACAGATTTGATTTCAAGTGCTGCCTCTAGAGAGCTAAAACCGCTAAGATACAGTCATCAAGACAGCATAAAGGCATCGAGTTCATTAATATCGTGGATAATATCGGTTTCTGAAACCTCATAGGCTTCTGCCAACTGAATACTAGCTTGCAGCCTTAGTGCCACGTTTTTATCTGTATCAAATGCAGCCTTGGTCAAGTCTCCAAGTTTTTCATATTCAGCGACAATTCTCGATACTACTTCACGATAGGTCTGGTCAATTTTAGCAAGGCACTGATTGTAGTATTCGTCCATTTGACGCTGCAACCGTTCAGTTTCCTTACCAAGATACTTCTTACTAAGATCTATAGCTATGCGCCCAGCAATTGTTCCCAAAACTGCACCTAAAACCGGAACTGGGATTACAGTCTGTCCAAGAGCAGAAACCAAAGCTGCTGCTGCCGACTCCATACAAGCCAACTGACTCAGTTCAGTAAATTGGTCAAAGGAAATGTTCCCCGCATGTAGATCATTAATAAGACTGGCAATCACCTGACTGGCACTAACAAAAGAACCTGCAAAGGGAGCAGATAGGCAAGCAAAATTAGTCAGGGCATAGATGGTTCCAGCGGCGATACCACCAACAGCAGCGCCTTTAGCAGTATCGATGCCTATCTCTTTCCAGTCGTCGGCTGTGTAATCACCCCTAAAGAGATTTTTGCCCTGTTTGTACTTCTCATACAGTTTGAAAGCTAACCGAATTCCACCAGCGATTAAGGCTCCTTTGCCAGCTACTTGAGCCATATCTCCTAAATTCAGTTGTGCATCAGTTCGGATATTTTCCTTGATTCGTTTATTATCGTCGCTGAGTTTTTGCTCGTGCTTATCCAATGTGTCGTGGATCTTGCCTTGCTGTACTTCACTGTATTTAGAAATACCAGGCTTGACGACCTCAC
>DATNPC010000232.1:0-2924 GCA_036703375.1 Allocoleopsis sp. | reverse complement strand
AACAGACAGAGATCGCAACATACGCCAATTATCTTTTTGACCGCCTTTAGCAAAAGTGACTCGCTGCGGTTCAAAGGCTATTCCCTGGGTGCGGTAGACTACCTCTACAAACCAGTCGAGCCGGAAATCTTAGCCTCAAAGGTCGGCGTGTTTGTTGACTTGTTTAGAAAAACAGCTGAAGTCAAGCGCCAAGCCCAACAACTAACCGCGATTAATGTCGAATTGAGAGAAAGCGAAGAGCGATTTCGCTCGTTGAGCGCTAGTTCGCCAGTCGGGATTTTTTTAACCGATGTAGAAGGGCGCTGTACCTATACCAATCCTCGCTTTCAAGCCATCTGTGGCTCTAGTTTCGAGCAAAGCTTGGGAGATGGGTGGTTGCAGTCCGTATATCCAGAGGATCGCGATCGACTGATGGCCGATTGGTCAGCCTGGACTCTCGCCAACCGCGAATACTTTACCGAGTTTCGCATCAGAACGCCAGAGGGCATCGATCGCCAAGTGCAAATGCGAACCTCTCCGATGTTCTCGGCACACGGCGAACTCCTCGGCCATGTCGGTACGGTCGAGGATATCACCGATCGCAAGCAAGCAGAAGAAGCCCGCGCTCAAGTCATCCGCGAACAGGCCGCCCGAGAAGAAGCAGAGGCGGCAAACCGCATGAAGGATGAGTTCCTGGCTACACTCTCTCACGAACTACGCACGCCCCTGAACTCCGTCCTGGGCTGGGCTGGACTGCTGCGAACCCGCAAATTTGATGAAGCGACCTTCAATCGGGCGCTGGAAATTATCGAGCGCAACGCCAAGTCCCAGGCGCAACTGATTGAGGATATTCTCGATGTTTCGCGTCTGATTCGAGGCAAGCTAGAACTCAATCTTCGCGCCATAAACCCGATTCGAGTGATTGAAGCCGCGCTCGATGCCGTGCGTCCAACTGCCGAGTCGAAAAGACTGCAATTAGACACCCAATTGGAGGAGTCAGACGCGCAAGTTTGTGGCGATTCAAATCGCTTGCAGCAAGTTGTTTGGAATCTCCTCTCCAACGCGATCAAATTCACTCCCGAAGGCGGCCTGGTACTGGTGCGATTGGAACACACTCGCTCCCACGCTCGAATTCAAGTGATTGACACGGGGATTGGGATTAGCCAAGATTTTTTGCCTTACGTATTTGACCGCTTCCGACAGCAAGATAGCACCACGACAAGGTCATACGGTGGGCTAGGACTGGGACTCGCGATTGTCCGTCATATAGTAGAACTGCACGGGGGTAGGGTACAAGCCCAGAGCGAGGGAGACAACAAAGGAGCTACATTTACTGTAGAACTGCCCCTCCACAATCGAGCTGAGCTAGAGCCGAGCAACCCAGAACAGCCCGAGTTACAGCAACAATGCGATCGCTTTGGGATAACGCGCTCGACCCAAGCAATCAACAATCTCTCTGACTTACAGGTACTGCTAGTGGATGACGAGCCGGACGTGCGAGAGTTACTGACTACCGTACTCGAAGAGCATGGCGCTACAGTAACCGCCGTTAGCTCAGCACCAGATGCACTCGAAGCATTCACACAGTCGCCTCCCGACATCTTAGTCAGCGATATTGCCATGCCGTTGGAGGATGGCTATACCCTCATTCGCAAAATCAGAGAGCTAGAAGCCAAATCCAAGTCAGGAGCAACTCTTCCTGCCGTGGCGTTGACTGCCTACGCGAGAGAGGAAGATTGCAAAAATGCGATCGCCTCTGGCTTCCAAGTACACATGTCAAAGCCCGTCAATACAGCTCAGTTCGTCACCGCAGTTGCTCACCTAACGGGACGAACTGTAACGGAAAATCAGTCAGCCGCAAGCTTTTAACAGTGAGCAGTGAGCAGTGAGCAGTGAACAGTGAGCAGTGACCAGTGAACAGTGAGCAGTGAGCAGTGAACAGTGAACAGTGACCAGTGACCAGTTGGTAACAACTAACAACTAATACCAATTGGGTTTGAGTTTGACACCTATTCTCCAATTGCTCCCCCCTTAGCAAGGGGGGCTGGGGGGGGTTTCAAATGCGACAGTGGAAAAGCCAATTGGTATAACAACTAACAACTAACAAACCGAGCGAGTTTATTAACTATTAGCTGGAGTGGCTGTTTCTAGAGACTCATCAACGCTTGTACTAACACCTTGTACGACTAAAACAGAGCAAGAAACATAATGCATGACATAATTGCTGACACTCCCCAAAACTACCTCTGCTATACCTCGATAACCCCGACGACCTAACACGACTAAATCTGCGCTCCAAGCTTGAGCGAGTTCCCGAATTGCAAGGCTAGCATCTGCCAACTTGATTACCGATTCGGTCGGTACTCCTTGCGCGATCGCTTTTTGGGAATATCGGTTTAACCAGTCACGAGCTTCTTGTTTTTCTGCCTCCCATTGGGCTTGAATTTCACCGGAATAATTAATCAAAGCTGTACCGAATAAATCGGTATGTAAGCGACCCACCTGAGCTTCTATCGGCAGGCAATGCAACAACATCAGAGATGCCTCTTCTTTTTTCGCTATCTCTAAGGCTTGTTCAAACACAGCATCAGCTTGCGATGAACGGTCAAGTGCTACCAAGATTTTGCTATATCTCACAGCTTCCTCCTGAACAATTACTAGTGAAATGAATGAGGAAATTTTCTTGGCTTAGCATTACCTCTGTGTCTGTTTGATAGCGAATTTAGGAGTAGCAAGCTCGCTCTTCCACCCCAATAAAACCCTTACAGGAAAACGCTTTTCCCAATGCCTTCCCCATTTGATTTTATCGCGAGGCTTTTGCTCAGGTGATGTCCTTACATAAGACTTTATCTTCTCTTGAAGAACCCAACCGTTTATCCACCCGTTTGAGTTCGCACAAATTTCTCTAACCGGTCCATCCCTTTCTCAATTGATGCCATATCAGT
>DATNPC010000231.1:0-4849 GCA_036703375.1 Allocoleopsis sp. | reverse complement strand
TTTACAGTGAGCAGTGAGCAGTGAGCAGTGAGCAGTGAGCAGTGAGCAGTGAGCAGTGAGCAGTGAGCAGTGAGCAGTGAGCAGTGAGCAGTGAGCAGTGAGCAGTGAGCAGTGAGCAGCGAGCAGTGGTCAGTGACCAGTATGAGAGTGGGAGGAAGGAGACCCACAATCGTTGCATGGTAGGTTTCACATGGGGTCTCGCATCCGGAGTGTGAAACCGGTTCACTGTTCACTGCTCACTGTTTTAAGCCATCACCCTCTCAGAGAAGTTTTGTCGTGTAGATTGCTTATTCTTAGGCTGAGACTCGATACTTTAGTCAGAGGAATCGAATCTCGCCGAAACTATAAGCTTCAAATAATGTCAGACGTTTTAGAACAAGCTAGAGCTGCGCGAGAGCAGGGAAATTGGGCCTTGCTCGATCGCTACTTACAGCAGCTACCCCTTGGTCAAGGTGCCTTAGCGGCGGGTGTTGAGCCAGAAGCATTGAACGATCGCGATTTAGAGCAGGTACTCAACTTGGCTTTAGCTCTCCTGGAGTTTGGCGATTTTCAGGAACGCTGGGACGTCGCTAAGCTATTTCCTAAGATAGGCACGATCGCGATCGCACCTTTAATTGAAATTTTGGCAGACGGCGAGGCGGAGGTAGAAGTCCGCTGGTTCGCGGGTCGGATATTGGGAGAATTTAACCATCCTAATGCGATCGCTGCCTTGGTGAATTTACTCAGAACGGCTGACGATGAGGACTTAGCCGCAATGGCTGCCAATGCACTCTCGAATCTCGGCAGCCATGCCATTGACGCGTTGACCGATCTATTAGCCTCACCAGAAACCCGGTGGCTGGCAACAACAGCATTGTCCCAAATTCGCCGTCCAGAAATTGTTGAACCCTTGCTGGGCGTTGTCCGCGACTCTGACATGTCAGTTCGTGCTGTGGCGATTGAAGCTCTCAGTAGTTTCCATGACTCCAGAATTCCCCCCATCCTCCTTGAAGCCTTGAACGACCGTGGGGCAAGGGTGAGAAAGGAAGCGGTAATTGGTTTAGGCTTGCGAACCGATCTGTGGGATGAATTAGACCTACTCAACCGGCTCAAGCCGCTCCTCTATGACTTTAACCCGGACGTTTGCCAACAAGCTGCGATCGCATTGGGGCGTTCTGCTAAGGATGAAGCAGCCGAAGCGTTATTTAATGTCATCACGTCACCTGCAACGCCCGTTCCCTTAAAAATTGAGTTTATTCGTGCCTTAGGCTGGATTAGAACGACCAAAGCTTTAGACTATTTGCAACAAGCGCTCGCTCATGTTTCGGTGGAAGGCGTCCAGGAAATCGTTAGAGCGTTAGGTCATACCGAAGAGCCTGTGTTTAAGCAGAAAGCTGCTCAAATTCTGATCGATTTTCTCAATTCAGGACACCCCGCACGACAGACAGCTAGCGTCAAACAAGCGATCGCGCAAGCTTGGGGTCAGTTAGGAGAAGAGGTTACAATTGATGCTTTGGTAGCATTATTAGCCGATCCAGCTCCTAGCGTCAAACTGCACGCGATCGCGGCCTTGAAGAACTTCCCAGCTGCCTACCAGCAATTAGAGCAGTTATCTGATGACGAGGCACTGACACCTGCACTTAAGGAAGGGGTTGCGATCGCGCTTGCTGAGTGGAAGGTTTAGCAGTGAGCAGTGAGCAGTGAACAGTGAACAGTGACCAGTGAACAGTGAACAGTGAACAGTGAGCGGTGAAAAAGGCATTGCTCTCTCGGCATGAACAGCAGTTGCTAACCCTCTCGTCCGAATAAATATCTCCTGAAAGATAGATGCTACGAGTATGATGATGAAGTAGTGAGTCCAGCAGTCTTTCCACCAAAAGGTAGAAATTTTTCCCTGTCTCCTGCCTCCTGGGGATGGCGGGTACAGGGTGTATCAAGTTCTACGGAACTCGGATGGCAAATTCGCTATCGTCAATGAATTACGAAATGTAATTTTGCTTACATAACTTATGCGAATCGAGCAGTTACAGGCCTTTCTGGCTGTTGCTGAAACAGGTAGCTTCGGACAAGCAGCGCGGAAGTGTGAGGTCACTCAGTCTACAGTCAGTCGTCAAATCCAGTCCTTGGAAGCTGACCTAGGTTTGCCGCTGTTTCATCGCACCAATGTTGCCAAGCTGACTTTGGGAGGGGAACATCTATTGCCCCATGCCCGTAAAATTTGTCAGGAATGGCAGAATGCCATGCAGGAATTAGCCGATTTAATTGCGGGAAAGCAGCCAGAACTCTGCGTTGCGGCAATCCATTCCGTTTGCTCGAATTACTTGCCCCCAGTATTGCAAAAATTTTGCCGGGACTACCCAGACGTACAGTTGCGGGTGACGGCATTGGGAAGCGATCGCGCGTTGAAAGTTTTGCGGGATGGCTTGGTGGATGTGGCGATTGTGATGAATAATCGCTTTTTAACCTCCAGCCCCGAAATGCTGGTCGAACTCCTCTACGAGGAACAAGTGGAAGTCTTAATGGCTGGCGATCATCCCCTCACCCAGTATCAACAGGTACCTTGGGCAGAACTGGTGAACTATCCCCAGGTGGTATTCAAAGATGGCTACGGCATGCAACGCTTGGTACAAGAACAATTTGCTCGGTTGGGAGCGACGCTGAAGGCGGTGATGGAGTTAAACACACTGGATGCGTTTCGAGGTGTCGTGCGCCAGGGAGAATTGATTGCTCTCTTGCCACAGTCAGCATTGGTCGAGGCTCGCACTGACCCAACATTAGCGATTCGCGCGATCGCTAATCCCGCAGAATCCCTAGCGTCTGCGAGTAACCTAGTCTCAACGACCGATTCTCACCTCACTCGTCAGGTCGTCTTGGTGACAACGCACGATCGCATCCAGATTCCTCCGATTCACCACTTTTGTCAACTGGTGCGCCAGATGGGGACGCCAACGGCTAAAACCCTGACGAACCAGCAGTCACCCTTAGCCAAACATCACCCGTCTTTTGATACGAAACAATTAACCGCCAGCCTCTAGCTGGCCGACTCGAACGCTCCCAACCTCTCAGCCATCAAGGGAATCTGCCATGAGTAATGCCTTTCGGGAATTTTTAAAAAAAGTGGGCAGTGGCGTCCACACTGGTAAAAATCTCAGCCGCGAGGAAGCGGCAGCAGCAACCCGGATGATGCTGTTGCAAGAAGCAACTCCCGCACAGATTGGGGCGTTTATGATTGCTCACCGAATTAAACGACCCACCAGTGAAGAATTGGCAGGGATGTTGGATGCTTATGACGAACTCGGTCCCAAACTGCAACCTTGGGGAATTGGGAATCGGGAATTGGGAATTGGGAATGGGAGAACGGAATTTACTCCCTCACCATCTCACCAACCTGTAATGGTATTTGGAACGCCTTATGATGGGCGATCGCGTACTGCACCTGTAACGGTTTTAACGGCACTTCTCCTCGCTGCGGCTGGCGTGCCGGTGATAATGCATGGGGGCGATCGCATGCCGACGAAGTACGGCATTCCTCTGATTGAGGTTTGGCAAGGATTGGGAGTTGATTTCTCAAACTTAACGCTGGCACAAGTTCAGCATTTGCTAGAGACTACGGGTTTAGGGTTGATTTATCTGCCAGTACACTTTCCCTTAGCACATCAGATGGTGGCTTACCGCGATGAAATTGGTAAACGTCCACCCTTTGCCACGATGGAGCTAATTTGGTCGCCTTATGCAGGAGAAAGTCATATTGTGGCAGGATACGTTCATCCCCCGACCGAAACCCGGTTTCGCGACACGTTTGAGTTACGGGGAGTGACTCAGTTCACGTTAGTGAAGGGATTGGAGGGGAGTTGCGACTTACCCCGCGATCGCACGGCGATTGTTGCTGTCAGTCAACCCGGTTCTGAGGAAAACTTCGAGCGACTCTTGCTCCATCCCCGCGACTATGGTTTTGCAGGAATGGAAGTGCCTCTTGACTCTACCACTGAGTTGCTGACTCAAATGCAAGAGGTGTTGAACGGCAAGCCGTCTGAATTGATGCAAGCGGCGATTTGGAATGGTGGATTTTATCTGTGGCGTGGCGGTGTCTGTCCGGATTTACTGACAGGCATTGATAAGGCAAAGACTTTATATGTCGATGGCTGTGCGACTCAAAAACTAGAGGACTTGAAGAAAGCGATCGGCTCAATGCAGTTAGCACATCAGGCGTAACTCTCTTGGGATTGTGGTTAAGATTGCTTAGCACAGGTCGTGGCAAGTTAGGATCGTTGTAGTCCTTAGCTGGCTTTGGAGTCGTTCCAATACCGACAGATAAACGCTGAAAGACACAGCAGCAATTAAAGCCGCAATATCTCCCAGGAATTTGCCACTCCCAATTTGACAATCATTCAATCCAATTGCAACAATGGCAGCGATCGCAATGCCCATGCCCAACAGAAATTGGCGATCGAAGCGTCTGCGATAGAACAACCATCCACCAAAACAAGAGAATACTGGCGTTAGGTTTGTCAATAACGTTGCGTTAGCCACGCTAGTTTGTGTCAGTGACCATGCCCAGAGAATCAGGTCAGTCGGTGACAGCTCCCACACTAATCCGAAACGGATATAGTGTGGGCTTCCAAGACAATCCGGCTATTGCTTAGGAGACTCTTGGCTTTAAGAACGGACTGCCCTACCGCTCTTCGAGTGCGCTTCCTATGCGGGAAATGAATTCCCGCATCCAGCGTCACTCTATTCTTGATATTGATAGCTGCATTATGGTCACGGTCTAGACTGCACCTACAGTGAGGGCAATCATGCCAGCGAATATGCAGCTTTTTTGGTACTTTCTCGCCGCAATTGGAACAATCTTGCGAGGTGTTGTGAGCGC
>DATNPC010000230.1:0-12638 GCA_036703375.1 Allocoleopsis sp. | reverse complement strand
TAACGCTCAGTTCGTATTTCTTCGCGGTCGCTTACTTCAGGCACGTTTCAAGCGCGCTTTTGCCGCAGCGGGTCTCAATAGTGAGGATTACTGTGTGTTCCTCACTATTCCTGAGAGACTTGACTATCTAATGATTAACCTTCTTTCAGATGTTTATCTTGATACGTTCACTTGGTCTGGTGGTAACACTACTCTAGAGGCGCTCGCTTGTAACCTTCCTGTCGTCACCTGTCCAGGAGAATTTATGCGAGGTCGTCATTCTTACAGCTTTCTGAAGATGATCGGAGTGACAGATACAATCGCTCAAAATGAAGCTGAGTATATTGAAATCGCTGTGAAGCTAGGACTAGACACAGCTTGGCGACGCAATATTGCAAAGCAGATCAGTGAGAATCACAATCGTCTCTTTGATGACAAAGACTGCGTTGCAGGTCTTGAAGCATTTTATAAACGGGTAGTTCAGGAACGCCTTGCGCTGCTAGGAGAAAGCTCAAACTAGTTTGTAAGTCTGGCAGAAATATCGCTCTTCTAAGAAACAGCTAATGTTTCTGTCAACCATAACGAGCGATCACGATCGTGGAAGGCTTTTGTTACTCTGAGAAAATAAAAATCACAGCCGATTGATGAAATCCATTCCTACGAGGCATTTGTGCGATCGCAAACTAACAGGAACTCATATCATAAGCTCAAATCTGAAAGTCTCTCAGTGTAAGGGTTTCAGATTTCGCTCCGGCGAGAGTGACAAAAGAGCGATAATTGACTAGCTAAAACATTCCCCTCCCTTAATGGGGAACTTTAGGGGGTCAAAGATTTATGAACCAATATACTGCTGCCACATCTGCTCATAAGCATTTTCCATCTCACGGGTGAACTGCTTTGCATTCCACAGTGGCGCTGTTTGCCTAGATTGCCGGAGTTTCCAGGCTACTTGTTGCCGCAACGCTTCATCTTTCCCCAAGCGGATACCCCACTCTACATATTCTTCATCCGTCCAGGCGATCCCTTCTGTAATGCCAGCATTCACCATCATCGTGTAGCTGTTACGAGCGGCAAATTGCTCACCTACTCGTGTAACTAGGGGGATACCCATCCAGAGGACTTCTAAAGTCGTAGTTGCTCCATTGTAGGGATAGGTATCTAACACCACATCAGCAATGCCTAGATTGGCACGGTGAACAGCCTCAGACGGCACCGTAGGCAAAAAACGCAGGCGATCGCTATCTACCCCTACTTCTTGGGCTATCTGGGTAAATAGGCTTTTAATGGATTGTTCGTCTCCTCCACCTTTAATTAAAAAGTAGCTATTGGGCACCTCTTTAAGAATCTGCATTTGCAATCGTGCCGTGTCAGGATGCCGCTTATATCCCTTTTGACCACTGAAATACATTACAGCGTTTTTCTCGATGCCCAAATCCTCACGGCGTAGAGTTGGTACACCTACTTCAAAACCATCAACCGCTATATAGGTTTGAGGCAAGCGCCAGATTTTTTCAGTGTAATACTCCTGAGCTGACTTCGGTAAAACATAAGGATCGGCAATAAAGTAATCAACCGTTGGTATTCCTGATGCATCCCAACCTAACCAAGTAGCTTGAATGGGTGCCGGTTTACGTGCCATCAGCTCACAAGTAAAATCTAGGGTTATACTATCCAAGTCAATCAGAATATCAATTTCATCCTGATAAATCTTATCGGCAGTTTCCAAAAGATTTTTTGACTTGAAAACTTGATAAAATTGGCCGAGATACCATTCATGTAAAGGTTCAGGCAAGAAAGGTTCACAAACAACGAAATAACCATTAATTTGAAAGCGAGCGCGGTCATGATGCTGCAAAAGCCACCGCGCTAGCCAACCAACTGAATGATTTCTAAAACAATGAGAAACGTATCCAATTTTTAATTGACTGGACTTCTTTAGCTGTTTCCGCTCTCTATGCCCCTGACGATATTGCTCTACTCGCTCTCTATCATAAATTTCAATATTAGCTTGGCAAAGTTGAGTGACTTGATTGTGAATTTGCCTCAATTCTTTAGGAGAATCTTGAAAGTAGGGGAAGAAGAAAGTTGCATTGAAAAATTGTGATATGGTAATTGGTTCAAGCCGCATCGGTTGTGACTCGATTAGCTCTTTTAGTAGTAATTTCTGCCGTTGTAGTACCGAACGCGCTTCTTCCCAAAGCCCTCCCGCAGACAATAAAGCCCGAATCAGCCCCTTATTGGCAGACACTTTATCGGCTAAGCTTTCTACAAGAGAATAGTGTAGTTTAGCAGTTTCTATACTTTTTTCATATTCATTAGCATATTCATAAAAACCAGACAAATGCCGCAGCAGTTCTGTATTCTTAGCATCTAAGCGTAAACCAAGTTTTATTAGACTAATTGCTATTCCCGGCTGCTTTTTAGAAAAACAGATATCAACAGCTGCCGGGAGCAAGATATTGATAAATCTCAAACCCTGATTTTCTTCATGGATAAATGCTAGACAAACCTCCGCTAATTCCAGTGTTGTCCGGTAAAAAGGGGCATATTGTAAAACACTTTGTAGCACTGACATCACTAACTCCCAGTTCAGTACTACCTGGGGTTCTCCTCGGAGGATTTCCAGTACTCCGAAATCCTCTAATTCATTACCTGTGTATGCTTCCAGCTTAATCGCTAACTGAACGAGATGTAGCAAGTTGTCAATATCGGTTGGGCAAAGTTCCCGAATCTGTTGCCGAATTGCCCAAACCACGGAATACTCTTTAAGATCTTCCTGCCTAGTTGCTTCTGTTTGCAGAACCCTACTCAGTTGGGATGTCCACTCCTCAACTTGTTCTGCTTCTCCCTCCATCATGGCCATCAGCCAAGTTGTCTGTGCTTCGACCTCTTGCCCCTGCAACAGCAACACCAGCCCTAAATACCAATAGTAGGACTTGACATCAGGTTCTGCTAAGATTGCTTGTTCATAACGGCTGGCAGCCTGGGCATAGTTTCCTTGGATTAGATATTGATGGCCTTGCTGCTGCCATTGCTCAGAAGCTGCCAAAGCTTTTTCAAGATTCATATCAACCATAGAGTGAGGTAATATGCAACCTATGTATCAACTCAATCTAGTCTCAACTCAATGCTAAAAAAATCCTCCTAGAAAAACTTAGTCCGCGCAAGCGGACTAAGTTCAAGTCAAAAACTTTATCTGTAAAGGCAGAATATTCACTACCGAGTTTGCATTTAGTGGTACATACTTGGAAGGGGCTGTAGCAAGACTCTACTACTCTACCCCCTTTATAACAGGAAAAAAGTCCATCTAAAGCTGCCTTAGACTATGGTGCTGTACCCTTCTTCGTACCGCCCAAATCCTTAAATTTGGTATCTGGAGCACACTTCGTTGTATTACCGTCTGCAAGCGTTATAGCAAGGGCGTCTGTAACACCAGTGCTACCAGTATAAATCGTCTCACAGGTTAGAGCGAGCGTCAGAACCTCTTTGGTTTGTGTGTCTCCTGTAGTGGTAAAGTTTTGTCCTACATAGGATTTGAGTGTAGATCCACGCGCTAGCCCTGCGTTGTTGACTGACGAGTAATATGTGTCGCCGTTTGGGTTGGTTTCTTGCTTTTTGTCACTAATAGTATAGTTGTAATTGACAGTCTGGGTTTTTATCCCAATACCAACATCAACAATAGTAGTTGCGAAGGAATCGTTTTCCAGAAAGTAAGCCTGTTGTGCACGGTTGACGGAACCAACGTTCTGCTTAGCTTCAGCCTGCTTTCCTTTGTTCACCTGGGAGAGTAAGGAAGGTAGGGCGATTGCCGCCAAAATACCAATAATGATGATAACAACTAGTAGTTCAATGAGAGTAAAGCCTTCATCCCGATTTTTTTTCTTATTCAGGTGTTGCAGGAATTTGGCTTGAAATTCTAGCTTCATAAAAATTTTCTCCTTTAGGGTGGGGGACGCTTGATGTTTCTCGCTCTGGATGTAACTTACCCATTTGTTCCACCTTTCCTATCACCCACCTGAAAAATTTTCTTGGGGAATATGCCAAAGAGTTCAAGCTTGGCGCTCTAAAAGCATAAATCCAGACTTTTCCAGCCCCATTAGTGTAGAAGCGACAACTTTAAAAGCCTCCAACTCAGTAGTTGGCTCAAACGTTACAGGATGCACAGGGCGCAGTGTTTGCCATCGCTCCATCAGAGTTGGCACTGACTGAGCTTCCTCCCACAGAGGTAATAGACAAGCCGCAACTGAACTGTCTACCAGAGACTGCTCTCCCGTAACTGGTAGATACTGATTAATTTCAAACGGGTGCAGTTGCGTAGTAGATTTTACAACTTCTTCTTTCACTGCTGGTGTTTTCAGTTGAGGATGCAAATGCGCCCTGACGTCTAACCATTCAGAGGACGACCACTCGGCAACAGGTATAAAAGGTTGGGATTGATTGGGATGTCCGCACCAGAAGTCCAGCAGCCGATGAACGGGATGTAACAGCTCAAATAAATGCAGTTTCTGTTCTACTGAAGTTTCTGGCAAGGTGATTGCCAGAAACACTGGCAAATTGTCTGGCTCTTTGAACAAATCCATCAAGTTCCATTGTCGCCAGTTCACCATGCTGACAAATTCTAGATCGGCGGCTCTCAAAGCAGCAAACATATCAGGAATCGTGTATCCTTTATCGCCTTGGAAGAGATAGTTCATCAACACTCCCTCTTTCCCATCTTCTCCTTCATACCTGGGATTCCAAGTTTTGGCTTTAAGGTCAACACCGTCTTTCAAAGCCTTCATGGTCTCTAATGCAATATCAATCTCAATATCCTCGGGATTGCTATCCATCAGCCCTATCATCCGGAATAATTCTTGAACACGAAACCAATTAAACCGCTGAAGTGAACTGTGCAAATTACTACGAATGATGCCTTCGGTTTTAAGCACTGATTTCATTGCCTTTAGGGCAATCACTGGCTCAGGAAAGAGATAGAGTAATTCATCACAATTAATATAGTCAAATTCTAAACCTAGATTTGGCAATTCTTCAATAGATAATAAATGGAATTCACCATTTTCAATATTATGATATTTGAACCGCTGACAGGCTAGCTCAATCGATTGTTCAGATATATCAATGCCAATAATTTTGGCTCCAGGGTTTGCTTCTGCCAAAATTAATGATTTATATCCTGTGCCACACCCAGCATCTAAAATTATTTTATCTTCAGAGCTAGTAATCTTTTGATTTCTTAAATAGTAAGACGTTACTAAGTTGTGAAAATAAAGTATATTTGTCTCATTTTTAGGAGAGCGTTCTATCTCAATCCTTGGATATGGACCAAAATTAAACTGTTGACGAATTTTCTCTAGTAACTCTAAGTCTTTATTTTCCATGACTTCTCGTTTTTGAAACTAATTTTATACCAATCCCTGTTTAATTTTTTAGAGGTTCCAAGAATTTCGCATTGAAAGAAATTGTAATGCGTTTCCCGTTGCCTGTAAATGGATGAACCCAATGAGATAAGTAGGAAGGGAACATTAATAGCATTCCTGTTTCTGGTTTATATTGATAACTAGCCCCATAATCAAGATATGAGTTAGCTATCATACTGGCACCATCTCTTGGATCGGAAAAGCCAATTAAGCCACTATTTAAATTCTGAGGATCGGGTTCCCCTGGATTTATGTAGTACACGCCTGAAAGGTGGCTACTGGGATGAGTGTGGACATTATGATATCCACCTTTATCTAAAATATTGGCCCAAGCAAATAGTTCAACATCAACTTGATTCCTATTTGGATTAAGCTCTGCAATATAATCAGAAATGAACTGGACAATCATTTTGTGAAACTCGTTCAACTCTGAAGGTAAAATCTGGAATAAGTTCCCTGTAGAGTGCCACCCTAGACAGTTACTTTTGCTAATACCATAGTCCAATTCTTTAAGTTCTAAAATTTTTCCTTCTAAATAGGCATTCAAGTCTTGAATTTCATCAAATACACGAATAGCTATTGGCGTTGCCCAGAGCATCTCTAATTCATCTGTAAACATAAGCCAAGCTCCTTTCACGAACCGGGTATTGCTACTATTTGAGAGAACAGAGGGTTATCGTCTACCCATACTTCCATACTTCTATGTTGTAGGGTACCCACTAATACAGCTCAACAGAAATAGCGCATCAGTTAAAATCTCCCTCTTGACTCTGCTCTCTCGGCGAGAGAACTGGCGGAAAGGCTCTGCCAAGCTGCACTAGACTGCGCCGAGCTGGTTTCCACCCTTTTCGAGAACACCCTATTTTTGACAATCTGGTTTGACCTCCCTCCCTCATAGTAAAAAACCTTTATGCTAAACTAAGCGTAGTCGTTATGAGTTTAATTTTTATGCCCAACTCCACCATAGAAAATCTCGTAATTATTGGCTCTGGTCCTGCTGGATATACCGCTGCTATCTATGCGGCACGGGCGAATCTGAAACCTATAGTCTTTGAAGGATTTCAAGCTGGAGGACTCCCAGGTGGTCAACTGATGACCACGACGGAAGTTGAGAACTTTCCTGGCTTTCCGGAAGGAATTACAGGACCGCAGTTGATGGATCGGATGAAAGCGCAGGCGGAGCGCTGGGGAGCAGAGTTGTACACCGAGGATGTCACCTATGTCGATCTAAGTCAACGTCCTTTTATTGTCCGCTCTGAGGAACAGGAATTCAAAACCCATAGTCTTGTGATTGCGACTGGTGCCACAGCAAAACGGTTAGGACTACCGTGTGAAGGTGAGTTCTGGAGCCGTGGTATCTCAGCTTGTGCCATTTGCGACGGGGCTACCCCGATTTTTCATGGTGCGGAACTGGCTGTAGTTGGAGGTGGTGACTCAGCAGCAGAGGAAGCGGTCTATTTAACAAAATATGGCGATCGCGTTCACCTACTAGTACGCAGCAACAAGATGCGGGCGAGTAAAGCGATGCAAGACCGGGTGTTGAATAACCCTAGAATTACGATTCACTGGAACAGCGAGCCAGTGGATGTTTTTGGTGAAAATGGTCGGATGACGGGCATGAAACTCCGCGATACTCAGACGGGTGAGGAGAGAGACTTGCACGTTAAGGGGCTATTTTATGCGATCGGTCACACGCCGAATACGTCTTTGTTTAAGGGGCAGTTAGAACTAGATGACGTGGGCTATATTGTGACGAAGCATGGTTCGGTCGAGACGAGCGTAGAAGGCGTCTTTGCGGCAGGTGATGTCCAAGACCATGAGTTTCGTCAGGCCATCACCGCTGCTGGTACCGGATGTATGGCGGCAATGTTAGCCGAACGTTGGCTTTCAGTTCACGGTTTGATTCAGGAGTACCACCAACAGACACCATCTTCAGAAACGCCACCAGAAGCTGAGATAACTCAAGAGAAAACGACGGCGACACCAGAGGAAGCGTTTAATCTCAACAATACCCGTCAGAAAGGGGGGTATGCGCTGCGTAAGCTCTTCCACGACAGCGATCGCTTAATCATGGTGAAGTATGTCTCACCAAGCTGCGGTCCCTGCCACACGTTGAAGCCAATTCTGAACAAAGTGGTGGATGAGTTTGATGGCAAAATCCACTTTGTGGAAATTGACATTACGAAAGACCCAGACATTGCCGAGAACGCTCAGGTGATAGGAACACCCACTGTACAGTTGTTTAAGGACAAGGAATTACTAGAGCATATCCAGGGCGTTAAGCAAAAGAGCGAGTACCGCAAGCTAATTGAAAAATATCTTCCAGCTGATGTCTCAGCAGCGAAGTAAAGCTAGACAAGTACATATAATCTGCCCAATTTAGCTGGGTTCAACTGAAAGTTTTTCTGAGTTGAGTCCAGCTATTTTAATATAGTCTTGGTTGAGCAAGCTTTTCATCTCCTTCGTTTAAAGCAACGAGAAAGAGTGAATCAATGAGTAAAAGTGCAAAATCTGTTCACAAGCTATCTGTGAGCATGATTGTCAAGAACGAAAGTGAAAATTTACCTCGGTGTTTAGCCAGTGTTAAGCCCTATGTTGATGAAATAGTTATAGTAGACACTGGCTCCCAAGACAATACGCCTGAAATCGCCTTGCAACATGGAGCCGAGGTGAAAAATTTTCAGTGGAGTGATGATTTTGCGACAGCACGAAATTATGCGCTGTCTCAAGTTTCGGGAGACTGGGTTTTAGTACTAGATGCTGATGAAGAGCTAGTTGTTGAGTCAGACGATTTTCGAGAACAACTCACTTCACAGCCAGAACTTCTAGCCTATTCACTCATCCGAACTGAAGTGAATGATAGAGAGGAGATGGCTCCCTTATATACCCTGAGATTATTCCGCAATCTTCCAGAACTTAGGTATGTTAATCGGTTTCACGAGCAACTGAAGTACCAAAATCAACCAATTCCACAGCACCTAGTAGGACATCTAGAGAGCCTAAGGCTACTGCACTACGGCTATACACAGCAGCAGGTACTCCAAAAAACTATCACCCGTAACATTCCAATCTTAGAGAGCATCCGGCAGGAAGAAGGTCTGAGCTTAATGCTGCTATACTGCCTAACTCAAATGTATAACGCGACTCAGCAAACAGAGAAAGCCCAAGAATGCTATGTAGAAGCCTTGGAGCGGCTATTGCCAAATTTGCTGGAGGGAAATCCTCCTGAAGAGTTTGGCTTTGTTCCCTCTCTGCTGTTTTCCCTAGCGGGCCAGGGCTTACAACAGAAGGATTATGAAACAGCAAGGTTACTCTGCCAGCGAGGTCTTGAATGGTGTCCGGATTACCCTCCCCTAAACTACATTACTGGTTTTACTTTAATAGGATTAGGGTTTCCTCTGGGAGCGATCGCTTATTTTGAGAAATGCATTCAACTCGGTCAAAAGGGGAATTATTACAAAGGAGAACCGTTTGAGCTAAGCTTCACAACGACGGAACCGGCTTGTGGCTTGGGTGCAGCTTACATGGCAATGAATCGCTGGCAAGAAGCCGGAGCCTCGTTTGAACTCGCGCTATCCTTCGACCCGACCTGCAAAGCCGCTCAACAAAATTTAGAGCGAATAAAACAACTCTTAGCCACTCGCTCTTCGCGTTAAACTAAATCGATGAGAAATCCGTTCTAATTTCTCGAATATAGTGTCGAAGCTGCTCGGCAGTCTGCTCGTCTGCAATGTTCTCAAGCCGCTTAGCTTCTGCTTGCAGCACTTGCACCAACTCTGCTATCCATAATTCGACCTGCTCTGACTCACCACTCATGATTACCAACATCCAGGTCGCTTGGGCTTCCTCTACTTGACCTTGGATCAGGAGCGTTAAGCCGAGATACCAGTAGTTGGACATAACTGTAGGACAAGCCTCAATAGCCTGCTCGTAGAACCTCACCGCCTGACGATATTCCTTATGAATGAGGCATTGGTAAGCCAGCAATGCCAGGTCTGTAGACTTGGCTAGAGTTGAGTCTGAAGGCATTGAAGATGCTGCGATCGCACTTTTTGCCTCTATCCTGCTCAACCACTCAACCCACTGCTGGGCGCGAACTGACCAGTTGTATTCACGGTTAACATATTCCACCTGCCGCCTCAGATAAGTTTCGGCAGCAGTGGTATCTGTATCAGTACATTTTCTAAGCACCTGGATAGTCTCCTCAACAAAATGGTCCTTGTAGGCTTCCCAGTCGCCTTGAATCGGTATCAAACAGGCCAATCCAGCAGTGGTTTCTGGCAATGCTCCTAAGTCACTCGTAATAATCCAGCAACCACTTGCCATAGCTTCCATCACGGCAATACAGGAAGTTTCGGCAAAAGTATTGGGGTAGGCTAGTACCATGACCGATCGGAGTTCCCGAGCTAGATCGGGTTGTAGCAGAGAACCCACGTACTCAACTCCTTCCATCTCCTGGCATCGACGGTAGAGCGAACCGTACTCGAATTCATCTTCAGTTTTAGCAACCTGGTAAACCTTCATGCTGGAAAATACCTTCAGCCTGGTTCCAGGTACGGCTTGGCGAATCCTGGGGAAAACGTCCAGTAGAATATCGAGTCCTCGAAAGGGCGTACTCGTATAGGCAAGAATTGGTGGATTGAACTTTTGCGCGAGTAATGGAGTGCCAGGAGGGAACAGTCCGCTAAAAGATGGTGCGATCGCATTGCGTAGAACTCCAATACGAGTCAGGTCAATACCGAAGTTCTGATGGAAGCGATCACGCTGCCAATCGCTGACTAGAGCAATGCCATCATAAACATCTCGCTCAACGGAATCCTGCAATAATTCTACACCTGGTTGATCGTGAGCGTGTCCAGTCCAAAGAATCAAGCGAGTGTTGTCTCCAATCAGATGTCTGATTTGCCTGCCCTGTCCTGCAAGTTTTAGCACGATCAGAAAATTAAGGGACTGTAGCAGTTGTTTTGGTACAGTATCTAGGGGTAAGCATATCACTCCACGCGACATTCCAGGTACTGATGTATTGTTGAGAAAAAATACTTCATGTCCTTGTTTCGCGAGTGCCTCAGCTAGATAACAAAAGGCTGACTCAGAACCTCCTAGAGCCATTTTGTAGGCACTTTCTACCTTGTAGTCCCAGCTAGTAAGGTCTGTGAAAGCAATTCGCATAGAACCCTAAAATTTATGTTAACTAAATCACATCAGCCAGCTTCAGGATGCGTAATAATTTATCAAGATTGACAAAAATATCCTCAATACGGCAACTTGGATATAAAGTCTTATATAAATGAACTCCTACTGGAGATTCCCCTAGTAAATAGTAATAATCTAAGCTTAATAGATTGCTAATCAGCCAGTAACAAGAGTATACATAGTTGGGTGAAAATATTTCTATTACCTTAGTTCCTGAGCTACAGAATACAGTGTTAGTGAGTCCACCTCCATGAGGAGCTACTACTACTTTAGCATTAGCTAGTAATGCCGCCTGTTCCGCTACTGACATTGATTCTAAGGTTACAATTTTAAAGTCAAATTTTTTTAATAAAGATATTAATTCATCTTCATTTATTATTCTCCGGTTTTGAGTATTTTGGCGACTTATGTAAAGACGTTCTATTTTCTGAGGTAATTTAAGAGAACTTTGATTTAGAAAAATATTTCTTAAAAAATCACAACTCCATTTTGGCATCCAAGAAACGCTACTTGGAAAAGACGGAACTATTAATTTCATAGCCTTGATATGAGAATACTTACATATATCTAGTATTTGGTATTCGGATATTCCCAGTATTTTTAGAGTTTCTCTCTGAAACGGAAAATGGATATTCGTTATGAAATTATCTACAATAGACAGGTCAATTCCACTCATGTGTAATAATTCAATCCGGGGAAGTATATCAAACATCCAGTGAAAATATACGTCATTTGAGAGTCCTGAGAGAACAACTACAGTTCCATCTATTCTCTCAGGAGGAGGTAACTTAGCTATAGAGAAAATAGAATGTTTACTTGGGTGCTTATCTGGATGTCCTGGACTCAAAACAGGAAAGTCTGGAGAAACATCTCCTAAAAGTTGATTATCTGAAGTAATGACTGCACTCATATCCTGACTTTTACTCAACCAATAGCGCCCCTCTGGTACAACAACAACAAAGCTTGCTGGCAATTTAATCCTGCCGCCAAATCGAAAACTAAAATGTATCTCACTATCTAAACTTTTGGGTGGTTTTAAATTAATAAAGTTACTTGAATAAATGCTAAGGTAATTACTTTTTTCGAGATGAGAAGCAATAGCCCAATCTAAACTTGATTTATAAAAGCTATTGGGAGGCTCAACTGGTAGTATTTGTTGTAAAGTAAGAGTTTTCTTATCCAGCCTTCCTTGTTCGCAAAGAATCATTATCAGATCGTAAGTTGTCTTAGCAAGGTCTGGATTAATCTCGATCGCATTTCGGAAACAAGCGATCGCTTCTTCAACCTGATTTCGCTGAGCAAGGGCAAATCCTAAGTTTAAGTAAGCTTCCACAAAGCCAGGGTGAAGCTCCAGTGTTTTTTTGTAACAGGCAATAGCCCCATTCCACTTACCGATAGTTGACAGAGCATTTCCCAGATAGCAGTAACCTTCACTCCAATCTGGATTAATACTTAATGCCTTTTGGTAAGAAGCGATCGCCTGATCGAAATTTCCTTTCCCTGCCCAGGCTTTCCCTAAATTTAAGTAGAGTTCAGCTGAGTCGGCTTGAAGATGTAGGGCTTTTTGATAAGAAGCGATCGCTTCATCAAATTTTTCGTCTCCTGCCAAGGCTTTCCCCAAGTTTAGATAGAGTTCAGCTGAGCTAGGTTCAATATCTATTGCCATTTTGTAAGATAAAATGGCAATATGTAAGTAATTTTTTCTTAAAATGTTTCCTAAATAAAAATATAAGTCAGCTGAATTTTGTTGCTCTTGTATAGCTTTGAACAGACCTGCTTTAGACTTTATTTCTTCATCAGCTCTGCCCTGGTTGATTAGTGTATCTATTAACTTAGAATAGGCTTGCGAGAACCCTGGTTGAATCTTGATTGCCTGTTTTAAACAGGGGATCGCCTCATCCAGTCTACCTTGTTTTAGGAGTGCATAACCCCAATCACTATAGGCTTGTGAAAAGTCGGGTTGAATCTGAATTGCTTTTTCAAAACAGGCGATCGCCTCATCTAGTCTGCTCTTTTGGGAAAAGCATAGCCCTAGATTGTAGTAAGTCT
>DATNPC010000229.1:0-27712 GCA_036703375.1 Allocoleopsis sp. | reverse complement strand
CCGATGGCGCGTCGATCGGGCGCTGAAAGATGTTCCTGCTGGAGCTGTAGTAATAGAGGTTCGAGCGACGTTGCTAATTGGTTAACCTCTAATAGAGATAGCTTTAGCATTGCCGATAATCTCTGAACATTTATAGCGTGATTGACACTCTCGTTGGGAGGAATTGTGTCTAGTAACGCAGGCGAGGGCAACTGTGTTTGGTAAACTTCCAATACCTTTTGATAAACCAAAGCCGCCGCTCTAGCGATGCCTTGACTCTCAGTCAAACGCACGACGTTAGGAATGTAGGAAAACAAGACATTAGTCTGTATTCCTGCACATTTGCAGTTAATTTCCACAATTCGTTGCAACTTAGCAACGGTTTTCGCTCGTCCCTCTGGTGAGGCAGCTTCAGTTAACTCGGAAAAATTTAAACAGCCTGTTGAGGAGGAAAGAGTAGATAAGTCTGGTACGTAGCGCTCTGCCCATAGGTGAGTTAGACGAGTGACTGAAGCATTGTCGATAAGCCTTGCAGTTCTCAGCATGATTTTTCTCTCGATAGAAGGATCGAGTTTTATTTGAATATCGAATAAAACCGACTGTCTCTAAGTAGCAGGAATTGAGTATCTAAAGCGTTGAGGAGATGCAGTCTTTATCGTTCTGCTACTTTACGAATTTTCTCTATGATAGATGCGATCGCTTCTAATTGTATACAGCAGTATTACCAATTATTTCTTTGTATTTATTTATGTAATGAATAAGCTAAAACCACTCTATGCTTGACATAGAACATTTCAATGCTTTGCCAATAAATAAAGTAGTGAAAGCCTTATATGGAAGGGTTTTTTCTTGTACATCTTAAATGAAAACACTAAACCGACCGGAACTCAGCTCACTGGGGAAAAGCAATTAAAATTTTGGTGAAAATTTATTAACTACTAAAAATAATACAATAAATCTGTTTTAATTATTCAAGTATTTTGTGCTATGGACGTCTCAATTACTTATTCTTCAGAGGAAATTTGTGGTTTCCCTGAGAGGATGTCTGAGAAATATCAGATCCCCCCAGCCCCTCTTAAAAAGGGGAAGAATTTTTTCAAAGTCCCCCGTTTTAAGGGGGATGCAAGGGGGATCGAAAGTGCAAGGACGTAGAAATAGCGACTTTTCAGACATCCTCTGAATGGAAGATAGGCTCTGATTGATGAGCATTGATGAGAGCCTGCAACACATAACGATAAAACGCTCTCTCCTCTAACTCCTAACTCCTGGCAACGTATCTTGAGAGCGAAGCTGATTCACAACCAGTCGCATATTACTAGGAGGAGCTACGGTCAAGCCACGGCGTACTGGTTTGACTGGACGACGATTGACCAGGGTTAGCTGAAAGCGCGACACGATCGCAGCCAGTACCAATTTCATCTCAAACTGAGCAAACGCCATACCCAGACAACGACGATTTCCTCCGCCAAACGGTAAATACTCATAGGATGAAAATTGTCGTTCCAAAAAGCGTTCTGGTCTAAAACGCTTGGGTTCTGGATATATATCCTCTCGATGATGAGTGAGATAAATGCTGGGAACCAGCACCGTACCAGGTTCAAACTGATAGCCCATGACCTGGAACGGTGCTTTCAAAACGCGAAAGAACGTAGAAATCACAATGGGGTAAATCCGCAGCGTCTCTTGGCAAACCGCAGTCAGATAAGGAAGTTTGGCAATTTCGCTAGGAGTAGCGTCCTTTCCGAGAGTATTTAACTCATGCAGTAGCTTGTCATGCACGTCTGGTAGACGATGAATCCAATACAATGCCCACGTTAACGCGGAAGCTGTAGTTTCATGACCGGCCACCAGTAGGGTCATCAGCTCATCGTGTAACTCTTCATCCGTCATCGGCTGACCTGCGTCATCGCGAGCAGACATCAGTAAAGTAAGGATATCGCTACGGTCAAAGTCTCCTTTCTCTCGGCGTTCCCGAATTTCCTCGTAGATGAGCTGGTCAACTTGCTGCTTTTGGCGGAGATAGCGTCCCCAGGGACTGAGCGGGCCCCAATCTTTTTGCAGCGAGCTAAAAAAGAGGACACTGGAACTTAAGGGAGAGCTAATTGACTCCAGCATCGAACTCATCAGCCGTCTGAGTTGTTGGTAACGCGATCCATCATGCAAGCCAAACACCGCTTGTAAAATGACCCGGAGGGTAATTTCTTGCAGGTACGATCGCACGGCCAAGGACTGACCAGTCGTCCAGTCCTGCGTGACTTGCTGAGTAATGTCACCGATCAACTCGCCGTAAGCCCGCATGCGATCGCCATGAAAGGGAGGTGTCAACAATCGTCGCTGACGCTGATGGCGATCGCCATCGAGCAAAATTAAAGAGTGTTCCCCCAGCATAAATCGTAAAACTCTATTGCCTCTACCAATGTCAAACAGCTCTGGATCGGCAGTAAAAATTTCTTGAATCGCTTGGGGGTTACTGAAGTAAACCAGTCCCGGAGAATTTTTCCCTCCAACTCGAAATGGATCTCCGTAGCGCTGGGCATAATCTTCCAGGTAGTTCAAGGGCTGAGCAATCAGCTTGAGCATCCGTAGCACTCGTGGAGTCGAGGGGCCATTCAGCAATGTCTGTGTCGTCATAGGTTTGTTCAGCTTGAGAATAGGTTTAGCCATGCTAGAAAACGCTCTGCTATTAAAGCGTTGGGGTTCCAGATAGATATTTCCCGTTGGCGAGTTAGGGCATTTAGGCTGTAATTAAGACGCGATCGCACTTGTGAAAGGTTCATCCGGCCCCTAGGCAAAGGTTCGTTCGCTCAAACTTCTACACCTCTTTCTCTCAAAAAGGCGTCAAATGTCTCCCAATTGGGTAAAGAAGGTTGCGCCCCTACTTTTGTCGCTGCTAGCGCACCGGCGGCGGCTCCCCATACTACCGCTTGCTGTAACGGTAAGTCTTGTGACAATGCAGCAGCTAAACCACCATTGAAGGCATCACCTGCGGCTACGGTATCAACGGCGTGGACGGGGAAAGCTGGAACAAAAAACGTTTCCTCTGCCGTGGCACAAACAACGCCCCGATCGCCGAGTTTGACGATCGCGGTACCAACACCCCGTTGCTGTAACTCAACGGCTGCCTGGGTTGCTGCCTCTTGTCCACCAATCGGAAAACCCACGAGCTGACTGGCTTCCAACTGATTGGGAGTCATAATATCCACCAAGGGGTAAAGTTCTACAGGGATATCGCGAGCTGGTGCTGGGTCAAGAATGACTGACACCCCAGCCTGACGTGCCGCTTGAGCAGCCCACAGCACTGTTGGCAGGGGAATCTCGAACTGCATGAGCAACGCGGCTGCTCCTGGTAGGACAGTTCTCAGCCGTTCTACATCTATTTCATCCAGCCGCCCATTCGCCCCAGCGACGATTGCGATCGTGTTTTCTCCGCGATCGTCTACGGTAATGACTGCAACACCAGAACTAGTGACCTCATCGAGCGACACTCCATCAGTTCTAACGCCTGCTGCTTGTAACTCGGTCAATAGCCGACGTCCGAAATCATCATTCCCCAGACGCCCGACCAGGTGAGTGGGGATGCCCAGTCTAGCTGCTGCAACAGCTTGATTCGCCCCTTTTCCACCAGCTGCTGTAAAAAATTCATACCCTTGAATGGTTTCACCCGCTACTGGCAACCGAGGTGTTTTGGCTACCAAATCCATGTTGATGCTGCCGAAAACAATGACTGGTTTCATGACTAGAGACGAGAGTAAAACTATTGTGGAACAGCAGCGATCGGCTATTGCTGTTTCAATAGCGAGATGGCTTCATCACACCAAGCAATCCAATCGGTCTCATAGCCGATGCCTTTGCGGAGAGCCAGATAACGGAACTTAGCGGGTTGAGAGAGGGTTTGAGGGTTGGGAAAGTAGCGCTGCTCGATATCCTGATAAGTCTCTAATTTTTCCTGATGGAGTTGGCGGTGACGCTCTAACTCTTCGACAACAGACTGTTCAGGTGCCAGATGGCCAGCAAAGATTTTGACCAATAACTCATCCTTAACAGGAGTGATTTCGCTCGGCTGAACCATCCACTCAATCAGCTGTTGCTTGCCCAGTTCTGTGACTCTATAAAGCTTTTTATCGGGTCGGCTTTCTTGAGCGATTACCTTAGAACTAATCCAACCTTGCTCTTCTAATTTGGTCAGCTCTCGATAAATCTGCTGGTGAGTAGCTTTCCAGAAAAAGCCCAGGGAAGAATCAAATTGCTTTCCTAGGTCATACCCACTAGCGGGTTGTTCGATTAGAGCTACTAAAATCGCGTGCGCGATCGCCATAACTATCAACTATTTAATTATGTAAAGTTACGAGTTTACCCCTTTTGTAATTGGCAATTTTTTCTATTGGTTCGGGTGCATCGAAACAAGCCACTTCTCTGAAGGCGTCTCTCGACGCCTAGAGAGAGCGTACAAACGTAGAAAACCTCAATGAGCTGGTACAGCAGGTTCTAAACCCAGCCGAGCGAGCAGCCGATCGATGTCAAAATGTTCGGTCATCAGCTGCTGGATGCATTGGACTTTCGCGGGTTCGTGGAGACGGACTTGACCGAAGGCGCGATCGATAATCTCCACGGTGGTAAGCGTATCTAGGTCAACGGAAAGCACGGGAATTTCTAATTCTTCAGCCCGCGCCAGAATAAAGGGTTGTGGGGGTAGATGACCTGTGAGAATCAAGCAGTGGGTCGAGGTTTCTAGCGCTGCCATCTGAATATCTGGGCGATCGCCTCCCGTGACCACTGCCATATTTCGTCCTTGACTGAAATATCTCAGAGCTGCGTTAACATTCATTGCTCCAATTGTCAAGCTCTCTACCATCAAGTCCAACCGATCCCGGCGGCAAAGAACTTCGGCTTTCAACTGATGGACTAATTCCCGGACACTGACACTGCGTAATAATGCGCTTCTCGGTAGCATTCCCAACACCGGAATACCTTGCCGTTCGAGAAAAGGTCGTACCATCGATTCTGCGATCGAGAACTGATCGGCGGGAATGTCGTTAATCAACACTCCCACTAAATAATCCCCCAATCGTTGCTTGGCTGATAAAAGACTGTCTACCAGCAAAGCCGAATGGAAGCGAGCGACTAAAAGAACCGTAGCATCTATCTCTTGAGCCACTTCTAGCAGGGACAAATTAAACAAACTCCCCTCGCAAAGGTTTCCTGGCCCTTCCAGTAGCACGAGTTCGCCGCTTAATTCTTGGAGATATTGCTTGAGAGAGTGGCGGTAATTTGTGGAATCTTCTCCTTGCAAGCGTGCTTGAATGGTTGGGGCATCTAGAGACAGTAAGGGGGGACGCACCCGCTTTTCAGGCAAGTTGAGTACTTCCGCCACAAACCGGACATCTTCTTCCATCGCATCCGGTCTCTCGTCTCTCAGACAAGTTCCCAATGGTTTAGCATAGGCGACATCCAGCCCCTTGTTGTTTAGCTGATGGGTAACTCCTAAGATTGTCGCTGACTTACCGCTGTAAGCTTCTGTTGACCCGATCAGCAAATACTTAGCGGATTTTGCCACCCCTTGTTTCACTCCTATTAATTTCAATTTGGACTTATTCGTCAATGCGTAGAAGCTTTCTGTAGAAAGCCTGAGAGAAATCCGTCAAGCGCGATCGCCTAAAGTTCATAATTACTTCAATTAAGTAGTTCATGAACTCCGAATTGGTCATCATCACTTCGTAGCTCAGATCTGCGTTTCCGTCGAACTGTAACCGGCATCGCGTCAGTTCCGAAGGAAGCTTGGAAACAATCCAAGTTGCCACAAAGGGAATACTCTCTCCGCCTTCAATCCGGCGTTGACCTTCTAAAGACCCTTGTTGGTAGAGACTAATCGCCAAAGGTAACATATTGCGCTTTGCCCCCTGGTAGTAAGGCATGTAGACGCCAACGGCTCCTTTGTCAGCAGGCTGTAGTTTTTCAATAGACATTAGACATTTGTGAAATTTTCTTAATTTCCGTTCATGAGAGTGGGTCAGACTATCCTGAGATGGTCGAACCCAACGGTAGTAAACGGATTAGACCGAGGTTATCAGTTCAGAGGCGCTTCTCGTCTTTTTTGCTCTTATAATTTTATGCTCTCTCCTTTTAGGCTTCACACTTTCCATTTAAGCATTTATACGGGGTAGAACCTGAATGGGTCTAGTCGTGTTTCAGCTTCTTCTATTGAATATTAATTGACAGTGTAAAAAGCATAAAAAAGCTTTACTGACTCAAAATTTTAGATAAGTTTAATAATTTTAGTAACTGGCTAGACCACAAGGTAGGGGCGACCTTACTTTTCACTCATATGTGGAAAACCTCTCTCCTGCAAGGAGAGAGGCTTTGATTTTTCCCCCTTCCAAAAACCAAATTTTTCCTTTTCCCCCTCCTCTTAGGAGGGGGCAGGGGGAGGTGGGCAGGGGGTTAGGGGGTTAGGGCGTGTCATCAATTAAATGTAGAATGCTGTCAGAGCAAGGCTTTTACGGCTATAAAGCTCGAACGAGCCTGACAGCCAGAATTCACTACTGGTACGGGATGTGTAGCTAATTGATGACACGCCTTAGGTTTTTTGTGAACTTTTCCACATGACGTGAAAAGTCAGACCTTAGATGAAGTCGTAGCATCCGCTGCCAATGTTTTTGGACTGATAATGGATTCACTCACATCCGCTGCTTGACGGCTGAAGAGTTTAAAGTAGGTGCTAACGCACAATTCCTTGATCGGAAAAGCCAAAAAGGTCAGCGGGTTAATCGTCACGATAATGTTACGCACATCGCGAGTTGCCAAATTTACAATTTGCTTGGCGACCCAATCGGCTGACATTACCCCAATTGGGTTGAGGTTACTTTTGAATGGTCCCAGAATCAGTTTACGCACCACGCAGGGAGCATCAAGACGCCGTAGAGTCACTAAATCGCCTAATGCCCGTTTGCTTAGCTCATACAGGGGACTAACCGCTGGGCCGACTTCTGCTTCCGATGTATTGACCCAAACTTCCTTGGTTGCCATATCTTTATTCGTGCGGACGGTACTGAAAAACAGTTCCATCAACCGCCAACTAGAAAAGGTATTAATTTCGTAGGATTTCGCGATCGCATCGGCTGTTCTTGCCCCATGCACGTTAATTCCATGATTGAGAATTAGGATATCCACCTTTTCCAACAACGCTGCCAATTCAGACTCTTGGCCTAATTGCCAGGTTATGGTTTCAATCGGTAGGCTTTCTCCCTTCACGCTTAAGGTAACACCTTGAGTTTGGGAGGTGAGAGCAATGACTTTTGCTCCACGGTTATGGAGATGGGCAAGAAGCGATCGCCCCAACGTTCCGGATGCGCCCGTGACAGCAACCGTTTTACCTTTGAGTGAAAGAGCGGTACCTATCAGCTTATCCACCAATGTCAACGTACCGCAGTAGTAAGCCTTTTGATTATCAAAGTGGTGCCGCCAGTGGTACGTCCGATTCACGAACCAGCGAGAGGGCGGATCGAGAAATTGCCCTGGACGATGGGTCAAATCCGTCACTTCCTCGGCCCACTTCCAACCGCTACCCCGAGCGATCGCGCTAAACAAGAAACTGAGGGTGTAGAGGGAACCGGCTAAAGCAGGAAGTTGTTGCTCTGGTGCTACCTGGTAAGCTACAGCCCACAGTGACAAACCAAATAGCAACATCACTAAGGATTCGGGTACATCATTCCGCCAGTGTGCCTGTCGGTAAATTGTATCGCTGACGGCAGTTAAGTCCGGTCGGAACACGCGATGATGCCACGCATGGAGCCGATATAGAGGAGTCCAGTAATGAGCCAGCAGGTGGTAGAAGTCCCGTACCAGTTCTACCCATAGAATAGATCCCAGTCCCCAAGCGGCTGTAGCTAATAAAGAAATCGCCATACTCAAATTTCACACACCTTTAAATTTAATAAAGTTGAACGACCGAAAAACTCAGTTGATGAAAGGCTCTATGAAGCAGTATTTGCAGATCGACGTTGACTTTATCGAGCTGACCAAACTCAACGCAAGCCAAGCTACTGTTCAACTTTCGTCAGTTATTGACCTGCTTTTAGCTTGCTAGCCTAGATTGCGTTCCTTTAAAAAATAACCATCAAAGTATAAGAAATTTAATAATTCGGATACAATTGGGGCTGTACTGGCTCAGAGAAACTGGAACAATTTACTGTGTCTTAGTTTCTTGGCGAGCATTGCTCAGTATCAATAGTTGAACCAAGTAATATGCCGGAGAACTCCTGGAAAGAAAACGATCCTGGTAGCGAACTTGACCCGATTAGCTCTTTATTGTCGGAGTTGGACGAAGAAGAATTTGAAAATGACTTCTTCTTTCAAGGACTGGAAGGACGCCGAAGCAAAGCGGCTTTGCTATTAGCTGCGATCTGGAGTAGCACGATCGCGCTCCATTTGGTTTCTTGGGGTTCTTGGTTGATTTGGACCTTAACCGGATTACTAGGAATTCAGGCGGTACGGCTATTGCTGGCTCGACCTCTCAACACGCCTGCACCCCTCTTAGATAGCAATCCAGCCGACTTTCCCTATGTTTCTCTGCTCGTAGCCGCGAAAAATGAGGAAGCTGTAATCGCGAATTTGGTCAAGAATTTGTGCGAACTAGATTATCCAAAATCGCGGTATGAGGTTTGGGTGATTGACGACCATAGCACCGATCGCACGCCCGTGTTGTTAGACCAACTGGCGGAACAATACGATGGGCTAAACGTGCTGCATCGGTCGGAGTTTGCGGGGGGTGGCAAATCAGGAGCGCTCAATCAGGTACTACCGCTGACCAAAGGCGAAATTGTGGGAGTGTTTGATGCGGACGCAGGAGTCCCTAAAGATGTACTACGCCGGACGCTGCCGTTGTTTCGCAATCCCAAAATTGGAGCCGTGCAGATGCGAAAAGCGATCGCCAACGCCTCCGTAAATTTCTGGACGCGAGGCCAAACCGCAGAAATGGCGTTCGATACCTACATTCAACAGCAACGGCTTGCGGTTGGGGGTATTGGTGAACTGCGAGGTAACGGTCAGTTTGTCCGCCGAGTAGCCTTAGAGCGTTGCGGGGGTTGGAACGAGCAGACAATCACCGACGACTTAGATTTAACCATTCGCTTGCACTTAGATAAGTGGGATATCGGATTTCTCGACTTTCCCCCTGTTGAAGAAGAAGGTGTGACAAGTGCCTTAGCGCTCTGGCATCAGCGCAACCGTTGGGGAGAAGGAGGATACCAGCGCTATCTAGATTACTGGCGTTTAATTGCCAGTAACCGCATGGGTACGCTGAAAACGCTCGATCTATTCTCATTCGCGATTATCCAATACCTGTTACCGGCTGCGGCTATTCCCGACTGTCTGATGGCGCTCGCCCGAAACCGTCCGCCCATCCTTACTCCGCTAACTGGTTTGGCTCTCGGACTTCCCTTAATTGGCATGTTCATTGGCTTGCGGCGCACCCAAAAGGATGAACCCTTAACAGTCTCAACATCTTTTGTCACCCTGTTCCAGACGCTACGCGGTACGTTGTACATGTTCCACTGGATGCTGGTCATTGCTAGTATTACGGCTCGGATTTCTGTACGTCCCAAGCGGCTGAAATGGGTGAAAACAGTGCATCAAGGGACTGATGAAGCTGGGGAAGGAAGTTATGAGTTCTAACAGTAGGCATTTTTATATAACCAAAGGCAGAAGGCAAAGGGCAGAGGGCAGAAGGTTGATTCCTAGAGCGCCGGTTCAGTAATCACGCATTATGGGTAGGGGCGTTTGCGTTCGCGAAGCGTCCCGAAGGGAAGCATGGTGCGAAGCAGCATAGCATTTGGGGGACAATCTATCCCTCAAACCCTGATTTTTCCGTCCAAATGCTGACGCTCGAAGCTCGCTACCGCTACGCTAACGCCCTTCCTATATGTGGAGTCCCTGCGAAAGTCCTGAGTTAGTTAAAACGGTATATCCTCCTCCTCGTCCCAAGATTCGGCTTCTAGTCGCTCGCCATCGTCATCATCGAAATCGGAGGCGGCAATCGTAGTGGAGGGTTCCCAGTCCGAGGTGACGGGTTCGATCGCATCTAACTCTTCTTCTATCTCTGGTTCGATCGCGTCAATTGCTGCATAAGCAGTTTTCTCGGCAGGCGATTGATACGCGATCGCAGATTCGTTGGGTTCATAACGATCCGTCAACTCCAGGATTTCCCCCTCAAAAAATTGCTTGAGTTCGATCAGCGCCTTTTCGGCTACCCCAAAGTCTATGGACGCTTCTTGCTCCAACAGTGGCATCGAAGACGGAGTTTCATCCAGAATCGGATTATCGCTTGCCACCCCTGGAGACGCGATCGCATTGGGTACTGCGCTGGGTGCGATCGTCAAACGAGGCGCGCTAGTCTCCATTGTTGCCTGCTCGGTGGCTGGCGTGTTCTGGGTTCTTGTCGCTGAAAAAGCCGTTCTGTTTTCGGGTGAGGCGGTAAAGGGTAGGTTAGCTCGTCTTAAAGGTACAACCTTCTCTCTTGACCGATCTTGGCTCTCAGATTGCACTTGCCTCGCTGTTAGATCGGGTGAGCGATCGACTACCGATCGCTCCACTGTAGGTTGTGGCATAGGCTCTGGAGCAGGTTTTGGCGATGTAACTTCCTTTGTAGAAGCAACACCAGACGATTTAGCCGTCTTGGTTTGAACGCTAACCTTAACCTGGTATTGGAAGATAGCCTCAAACGCCGCTTCAATATTTGATAGTTTACCTTGAGCTAACTTCAACAAGGGCTGCGAACTGATGCCAATAATAGCCACAGAGCCGTCGAAACTCACTAGGTGACTGTGCTGGCGCAATAAAGCTTGAGTAGCAGGAGGTTGGAGGCGATCGAGTACCTGCTGCCAAATTTCGTGAGTTGCGGCTTCAGAATTCAAAGCCTGTTCGGTAGAGGGAACGGCTGAAGCGATCGCGTCTGAATGTGTTTCCTCGCTCGCAAACGCAGGTTGTTGAGGGGGAAGCGGGTTAACGAGATCGCGGTTGATGGCAGCTGCTGCGGTGGAGGGTTGAGTTGGTGCCTGTATATTATTCTGAGCCGATACACTAGCTGCTGGGTGAGACGTTAGCTCAGCTCCATTCAAGTTAGGACTAGCCACGTTAGCAGCCTTGGAATCCTCTACTCTAGCAGTAGGAGTAGCAGGACGACGTTCGACATCACGCCCAACGGGTGACTCTTGTCGGCGAACATCCGATCGCTGCGGCAATGGCTGACTGGTTGTCCGACTCGCTTGAGACGCGATCGCGCAAGGCAATAAGCCGAGTATAGTCACCTCTAACCACAAACGCGGCTGGGTCGTATTTTTAATTTGAGCTTCGCTGTTTTTCAGGTGCTGCGATGAGAGCAAAATGCTCGTAGTATCCTGCCCAGCTGCAAATTCGCACATCTCCTTCCAGGTGGGAGGCGTTACGGCAACTAGCTGGTTACGTGTTGGTGCGGTTTTCGCAATCAGCAAATCCCGGTAGAAACCTGCGAGATTTTGCAGGACAACGAGGGGTTCGCGGCCTCGATCCATCATCCGGCGACACTGTTCGAGTACCGATTCAGAATTGTCCGATGCGATCGCTAATACTAGTTCCATCAAATCTCGTTCTGGTACTGCCCCCACCAAGTCCCAGACTGCCTCTACCGTCACCTCACCGGGTAACAACCCCAACTGATCGAGCAAACTTTCCGCATCTCGAAGTCCTCCCTGAGCAACTTGTGCCACTAAAGTCACAGCATCGGGTGTAATGTTTATCTTTTCTTGGGACGCGATCTTGCTCAGATGCGACACCATCGCCGCCAAGGGAATCCGGCGAAAATCAAACCGTTGACAGCGTGAGATAATCGTCGGCAGCACGCGTTGAGGGTCAGTTGTTGCCAGGACGAACACGACATGCTGAGGCGGTTCTTCCAACGTCTTCAGCAGGGCATTGAACGCAGCAACGCTGAGCATATGGCACTCGTCCACCACATAAACTTTGTAGCGGCACTGAACGGGTGCAAATTGAGAGCGCTCAATAATTTCTCGGATATTATCGACGCCTGTGTTGCTAGCCGCGTCGATTTCAATCACATCAAGGGCGGAACCTGATGCTATGCTCTTGCAGACCTGACAATGACCGCAAGGTGACTCTGTTGGCTTGTCTTGCTGCAAACAGTTGAGGGATTTTGCCAAAATTCTGGCACTAGATGTTTTTCCAGTACCTCTAGGGCCGGTGAACAGATAAGCTGGGGCAATCCGCTCGCTCCGAATGGCGTTGGTGAGAGTGGTAGCGATCGCTTCTTGACCGACCAAATCGGCAAAGGTCTGAGGGCGATATTTGTGATGTAGGGGTTCGTAGCTCACGAGGCAAGGATGGAGTAGTAGGAGGAGGGTTGAGGTATGGTCTTAACCAGCGAATCCGGCAAATGCCATCTTAAATTGAATGCGGGTGAATCGGATATGTAGACGTGTTACCGCTACCGATCCATTAGACACGAACAGCTCCGGGCAACTTCAGCACAATCTACGATACCAACACCTTCATGTTAGGTTTTTATAAGTACTTTAGTACTACTCTCTTAATCTACCAGCTCGATCTCAGGAACGAGAATTAAATTTCACCCTCTCCGCTCGCCCCCTCCTCTTCTGAGCAGTTGGCTAAGCCAACGATCCCAATAAACTTTGGAGGAACAATCAGTACTTTAGGGAACAAGCCCTTATCATCGGAAAGACGAACACCGATTCAATTGACCTCAGCGATCGCTAATTGCTTGATGATTAGGCTAAGATGGCAAATCCTGGCAGAGTTAGCGATCGCACTTCCTATCCGTCATCGCTCAGACAGGACATCGTGTCCTTGACCCTTTGAAACCCACCCCTTGTGTACACAATGCCTTCTAGTCGCCAAATTAAATATTTCTACACGGATGGAGCTTGCACGGGCAACCCCGGTCCAGGTGGCTGGGGAACTGTCATTTATTTGACCGATGGTTCAGTTCATGAACTAGGCGGTGCAGCCGCTCAAACGACGAATAACCGGATGGAACTGTTGGCAGCGATCGAGGCATTGAAGATTCTGGACACCTCGGAACAAACTGAACCTGTTATCCTCTACACCGATAGCGAGTACGTTAAAAACGGCATTACCAAATGGATTAAGGGTTGGAAAAAGAAAGGTTGGAAGACAGCACAGGGAAAAGCTGTTTTAAATCAAGATTTATGGGAGACTCTTGATGGACTGAATTCTCCTCTCGTAGAGTGGCAGTATGTCCGTGGACACAGCGGCAACGAGGGTAATGAGCGTTCGGATACGATCGCTCGCGGTTTTGCGATCGGCAAACCCCCAGTTCTCCAACAGGCACTTACACTGAATAGTTCACCGGTGATTGAGTCAACTACCGATCTGCCTGTAGCAGGCATATCAGATTCAATTGCGGCTTCTGAGTTAGCTTACGAAACTAAACCAATGAGCCTTCCCGCCTCTGACGTAGCCATGATCGATTCATCTGTTTCTTCTCCTGCCGGTACGACTGAAGAATTGCCCCGTGAAGTGAGAGTTGCCCAACTCCGCAATCTCGTTGAAACACTTCACATTGCTGACGAAATCGCGCGCCAAGGCTATCTGATTAGCAGCTCTGAGTTGGCTGATTTGATGGATGTTAACGCCAGTGCTGTGACAAGTCGCGGCGATCATTGGCCTTGGCGTAACTGGATTGTGTCGCGAGTAAGGCGTGAAGGAAATCAAATCCTCTGGCAGTTGGAACGGGTAGACCAGGTTAATACTACAGATGAAGAGTAGTTTAGCCTTGCATTGAGTAACCGACTGTTTACTCAATGCATTTGGTCGAGGTTACTCGTGACACGTCCTAAGAGGCGATCGCTTCTTGGGACAGTGCCGTTGACGTTATTGCAATTTGTCACGCCCAGAATTACTGATTGCATGAGGCTTGGTCTATCAGTGCTTCCACTCAGATTGAGGGGGCCAGCTTGCACTCAGTACGGACGACTCAACTAGCTAAATGTTAAACCCTGATGAAGTTCTCTACCTTCTGGTGACACTAGTAAACAATGAGGCTAATAATAGAAATAGAGATAAATACCTAAGGAATCAGTCCGATCTAAGATTTCAGATCCGTTATCACCAACTGAACTTCGGCAGCAGTTTAAGTTGAAAGGAGGTGTATTCCAACGATGGAAAGCTACCAAAATGCGATCGCTCTTGCTCGATATCACAGCGATGGCAGTTAACCAATCAAGCGATGACTTTCTCTCATTCATCCAATCAACACCTCAGCTTTTCTGAAAGCGCTGAGTTAATCGCCAAGCTTTTTAGATAGTTCCCCTCAGTTCAGACCCATTCCCAACTTTCTAGCTCATTACGAGAAGATAGACTATCTGAGAAATAATCTCTCCCAGTAGAAGATTAGCAAGTAGATAGACTTCTTATCTTTACTGTTGCATAACTTGAGCGTTCGCATTTAACGCCTCTGCACTTTCTCAAGATACCTAACTATCCAGGTATCTCCAGTCTTGATGTCAATTAGTACCCAATAGACCGTCTATTTCCGATGCTCGTTCGTTTCCTACCAGTCCGCTATCTAGTAGGAACATATAGCGATTCTCGATTGCCTAGAACACATCGTAGGGGCGATTCATGAATCGCCCCTACAAAGAATCTGTGTTCCACTCAATTAGGAACTGCTATATTCCGCTGTTTCAGTACCAGGACTAAAGTTTTATGAAATCTCTCTTCCCTGTTTTTGCTATTCTGCTTGGGCTAATATTTTCCCAAGCTTACAGATATGCTTTTCTCATTCAATATTTTCTCATGTTTATCCTATTTTTCCCATTTTTAAATCTTCAAATTAATAAATTCTATAAAAATACCTGGTGGATAGTACTGGCCAATATTCTTATTGCATTCATTGTCTATCTATGTGTAGTCCCCTTTAACTCAACTCTTGCGTTTATAGCTTTTATTACAGCCATTACCCCGACCGCAACAGCTGCACCAGCTATTATAAGCTTTCTCAAAGGCAATGTTGAATATGTAACTTTCTCGGTCATTTTAACGAACTGTATAGTAGCTCTTATTGTTCCTTTTATTATTCCTATATTGATTCACCAAGGGCAGCCCATCAATACGCAAGAAGTTTTTCACTCTATTTTAAGTTTATTTTTAATTCCCTACTTTGTTGCTCAACTTATTAAGCTGATAAGTCCTAATCTCCAAAAAGCTATCGTTAATCATAAAAATATTTCGTTCTATGCTTGGAACATTTTACTGTTCATTGCCAGCGCTAAAGCAACACACTTTATTTTCTCTGAATCCAAGACTCCGCCAGCGATGATTTTTGCGATCGCGCTGAGTTCACTGCTCGTATGTATCATCAATTTTGTTGTAGGACATTTTATCGGAGGAGAACGCTTTGCCAAGGAAGCCAGCCAATCTCTCGGGCAAAAAAATACAATGTTTACCGTATGGCTGTCCCTTTCATTCCTACAACCCATCGTCGCCCTCGGACCAATGTTTTATCTGCTGTACCACAATCTCTACAACTCCTATCAGCTGGTACAAATGAACCATAAATTACAAAATGGGCATAAACAAGCATAGATGCGAGAATTCATAAACGTGGAATTCGGCTGTCTTGGAGAAGTAACGCGATCGCTACAGCTAAAAGCACTAACTCAGGACTTACGCAGAGACTCCACCTATAGGAAGGGCGCACGTCGGTGCGCCCCTACTCATGGGGGTTCAAAAGGGAATTTGCGTAAGTCCTATAACTTTCAAAAGAGCGATCGCGTTTTAGGATTCCGTCTTAAGACGTTCTAATTGCTATTCCTTTTGAAACAAGGAGTCACGGCTTCGCAATAAGAGCCAACCGGCTACGGCAAGGACTGCACCCAGAACGAGAAACCCCATGTCCCAAGCGAACTCATGCACTCCAGGTTTAACGTGATGAATCCCCACCTGACGTAGCTCAAGCTTTGACTGCATATAAGACTTTACCCATAAGCGCAACAGATGTTAGGCTTAGATTCCCATAAGTAACAGGTAGTAACTTCCACCCCACGTTAGAGTTTGTCCATCAACTTTGGGAGTTTATGGGCAATCTTGCGTCCTGCTGGTGTAGCTTGCTTCCACAACCGTGAAATTACTGAACTGGTGAGCAAAGATTGCACGATATCCGTAATCCCCACCAGGAAAATCTACTAAACGTTATGGCATTGTTTAACTATCCACCACTTGATAGATGACTCCTGATCGAGGGTGGCGATGGATGAATGTGATCCATAACGGTTTTCTAAAATTTCTGCTTCCTCACTCACTATGACTCCACAAGACCCCAAAATTCGGTTTCCTCTTTGGCAATTCCTCAACCAGCCTCTCTTTAGCTCGGATACGAAACTAGAACTGCATCCTAAGCGTTTCGCCTATCGCTACAGAATTCAACTTTTAGAACGCTGTTGGACTAGGCAATGTGGCTCTAAAGGGCATCACCGCTACTGAGAACCCTTGATACAGTCAGGCATTCCAACGGAGTGTTGGTTGTCTTCGGCTGTAGAGCGATCGAGAAACAATCAAGAAGCGCCTCCTCTACTGCTTATGAGTAAGGAGGCGCTATCGTTTGTCGTACCTGTAGTTAGTTACACCCCAGGCTTAAATTATTTATTTCTGCTTGCTGCTCCCTGGTTGATTCATGTCAGGACTCATTTGAGAATCTGTACCATTCATGTCCGGTTTGCTTGGTGAATTCAAGTCCGGCACTGTACCGGGAGAAGTGGAGTCTGTCCCAGTCATGCTACCTGGTGGGTTGGAGCTGGGTTTATCTGAGCTACCAGGAGAAGTAGAACCTGGCGCAGTTATACTACTGGGCGAGCTGGAGCTGGGTTTATCGGAGTGACCAGGGGAGGTTGAGTCTGAAGGTGACGAACTGCTGGGGGCAGTTGTGTTTGGACTCGTTGTTCCCTCTGGAGAACCCGTAGTTGATGTGTTAGTAGTGCCTTTGCACTGAGAATTGTATGGAAATCTCTTGCAAAAACTCTGTAGCTCTTCAGAAGACATCGGACGCGATTGCGGTTTCGTTTCGCTGTTGGATGATTGGGCAAAAGCCGCACCGCTAGTGAGAACCAGACCTAGAACTGAACTAATGAGGGCTAGATGTTGAATTTTCATCACAGTCTCTCAAACTCATGGCTGACTATTTAATCGCGAAAAAAAATCATAAAAATCATCCCTACGAAAGATTACTTTGTTCACATTTAAAGCAAGTCCAGCAGATTTAAACAACACTTTTATGGGATTTGTGTTAGATCGGCTTGATTGATTACTGAATCGGCATCAGAGTAACAAAAGTAGTGTTTTATCCTGGGAAGTAGGCTAAAAATCATTTGATATTTCATCTCTTGCAGCAAAGATAGACAGAGAGAACTTGAATAATCTCTCAAGTTTCATATAGGAATAAATAGTAATAAAGTGAATTTCAACGGATTTTGAAACTGACTAGCGATCGCGTTCTAGCTCCAATTGAGCGAAATGTTCCAGCATGAGACGATGGATGAAAACATAGCCACCCCCTACCTTTTGTAAGAAGACGCGATCGACAGCGTAGTTGAGGAAACGAGTATAATTCCAGGGAATCAACCCACTCCACCATAGAATGCAGCGTAAAGTGAAGTGTTTAACGCAAGCGATGCCAACACCTCGTCCACCCAACAATCCACCAGCTAGTCCAAACAGCAATCCATTAGCTGCCCCATAAATTGGACTTTCAACGATTCCCAAAACTAATCCTGTTGGTAATCCGATCGTTACGAACAGCCGTCCAGCATTGATGAGTGATTGCCAGATTCCTTGGTTGGGTACAGTTTTTATACCCACTTCATTGACCTTTTCAAATCCAAAAATCAGCGAGAACATTAGCCCAAAAATGAGGCTCGAAATCAGTTCCTGATGTGCTCCCAAGTAGAGAGCTAAACCGATCGCTAACCCAACAACCGAATAATTTCTAGCTTTTCGCCAAGACCATTTGAGGGTAGCCACCGATTCTATGTTTTGAGTCTCATGGAGCGATCCATAACTAATCGCTCCAATCGCGCCATAAATCAGTCCATAAGCAACGCCACCTTGCCATCCATAAACCCAGGAAAAAATTGGTCCATAAATCAGTCCCAAAAGCAGCGCATTGAGCGACCGACCAACCAGATGATTGGTAGACTCATTCACTAGTCCTCCTAGTGGTCCGCCAATGAGACTATAAATGACTGCTCCCAGGAATCCTGCCAGTAATCCCTCTACACCATTCAGGATGTTAAAGCTCTGTGAATCGTCTCTCAATCCTGCGAGCAAACCAACGTGTAAGCTACCCCAAATCCCCATCAATAGAAGTTTCAAACCTGTGTGATAAGCTCGATGCTGAGCTGCGGTTTGCAGCCAAGGCGGTTGCATTCCCTCAATCAAAAACACTGTCTGAGAAAATTGCGACATGCGTTGTGCTAACCAACTCAGCCAGTGTAACGTTTGCGCTTTTGAATACTGCTGTTGGATTCCCCGCCGCTTGAACATCCGCTCGATATAAGCTTCAAATAGCTGTCTGCGGCGTTCCTCGAACAAGGCTGTTTCAGGCACGTTGGCAGGAGCTACGCCTTCATAAGCCATCATCATGATGTTGAGCATCAAAGGCGACTGAGATAACTGAAGCAGAACTTCATCCTTGTGGATTAAAGTACTCAATTCAGCTAACTCAGAGCCTGAGCTATCTAGGTAGTGCAATACTTGTTGTGGCGTTAGCGATCGCAAATAAACCGCAGTTTGAAAGTTCAGTCGGGTCGAGAGAGCGGTATACTCTCGGATACGACTGGTGACAACTAGTTCAAGACCATACTCCTGATGAAAGGCATTCAACGCCGCAATACATTCCTCTCGGTACTTGGCTTGAACTTCATCCAATCCATCGAGCAAGAGAAGTAATTGTTGCTTGTTGACCCAAGTTTGTCCAATTGGCTGAGGTACCTGATACTTGTTACTCAGTTCCTTCACCAGCCAATCCGCGATCGCTTGCCTCTGACTCGCCCAAGAGGAGAGGTTAAACACGACGGGAATTGGCAAACCAACATCGTCCTCGGCACGCTCGATCAAATCGCGAGTCAGCTCTAGTAAGGTTGTAGTCTTACCCGCACCGGGATTTCCCAGAATGAGTAGCGTTCGTCCCTCACCCATCTCATCAAAAATGGAGATGATTTTCGTCCCCTCCGGCAGCAGTTTAGGCGACGCGTCAAACTCCTCTATCGCTGAGTTCCAAGGCGAAGCAACAGCCTGCAAGCGTTCTTCCAGGCTAAGTGCAATTGCTGTGCGATCGTGTAGGGACGTTTCGAGTACGCCTTTAACCCAGTAGTTTCTTACCTTACTGAGTAAGGCTTGGCGATTGCGATACTCTTGCGGCGTCAAGCGATGGAGCCGGATTTCAGTTTCTTTACGCTCCGTTTCTGCCTCACGGCTAGTTTTGATGTACTTCTGATGCAGATCGATGGGTGGTGGTTGTCGATCTGAATTTTGACTCAACCATTGCTCTGCTGCGTCTAAGTCGCTGCCACGCAAGAGAAAACTGCTATCTCGGTCTTTATTTTGCCACTCTCTCGCCCGCACCAATAAACGAGTATGGCTACGGACATGACTCAGATCGGTTTCAATAGCCCGAATTAAAGTCTGGAACGCCGTATCGAAACAATCAACGTCCCGAAAAAAAATCCAATTAAGTCTGGCTAATTCTGAATGTAGCGACTCGTAGTCAACGTCTTCTCGCACAATGGGGACAAGCCGTTTACCATGTTCAATAGCATAAGCTAGCTCCTCGCCGCAGACCACTGAGCGAACGGAATGCGGACTAATTACGAAAATAAAATTATTTGCCGCTTCAATTCCCAGATAAATTTCCTGCCGCCAGTCAGCTGTCGGGGGAATATCATCCCAATCCACCCACACTTTTTGCTGAGCCTTTTGGATAAGCGACTCCCACAAGTGGCGGACAAAATCTTTATCCCGACGAGAGTAAGAAATAAAAATATCGTAATCCGTTCGCTGTTCCCTTGAACTGAAAGTAGATGCGTTATCGACACTCATGCCTTTATCCCTGCTACACCCCTGTGCAGTTACCCCGGTTCAACCACTCTTCTTACTGAGGAGAGGTAATCGGTAATAGCACTTTAAAATTAGACCCTTCTCCTAATTTACTCGTTACTGAAATTGACCCACCGCAGCGCAATAATAGGCGTTGCACAATTGTCAAGCCTAGACCCGCTCCAGTATCTTCGCCAGCACTCAGACGTCCTCGATAAAAACTGTCAAATATTTTGGGGAGTTCGCTATCGGCAATGCCAATTCCCGTGTCGATAAACGCTAGCTGGACATAGTCGCCTTGAAGCGTTGCCAGTACCTTCACCTGACCCCCAGTCGGCGTAAATTTTAAACTGTTGTGCAGTAGATTAATCAGAATTTGCCGCAGCCACGTTTCCAAACAGGAAACCGGAGGTAGATCGCCGGGAATCGTGTACCCTAGCTGAATACCTTTTTCTTGGGCAATGGGCTGATAGGTACTGACCACACCCGGAACAATGTCTGCTATTTGTACAGAAGGCGTTATGGTGGGTTGCGGCTCGCCTTCTAGTTGCACCAGATCGAGAAATCCACTGAGCAAGGAGGTTTGGCGATCGCATTCCGTATGCAGAAGATGCATGTAACGCTGACGCTGTACTGGCTTGAGATGGGGCGAATCCAGTAGTCTCAGCGCTGTCTTCATATTTGACAACGGCGTGCGGAGTTCTTGAGTCACGCGCTCGAGCAGCTCATCCTTGCGTAGCCTTTCGTTGGTGTCCGTTTGGGATGGAGCAGGGTGTTGAGTCGCAGAGTGACTGATTTCCTCAGTACGCTGGATTTGCTGGAGCAATAGCTGAGTCAGTAATACCTTCTCATCCAACGCATCCGCTGAAGAAAATTCAGTTATCCACTGCTCTAGTAACTCCTGAGGACGGGGATGGGTTTGAGCGATCGCGTTTCTTATCCCTTCTAGGACTGGCTGAATCACCCGTGGTTCAAAGCTCACAACCACTGCTTGGGGTTGGCTGGGGTTTAAGGCAGTTCCTGGACTTAGCTCCGGCTCATAAACCACAATCAAAGCGTTAAACAGCTGAGAGCGGACAATGAAAAAATAGTCCCGGTCGAGCTGACTTCCAGGTGTCAGGCGGATAGGGACAACCTGAGACTCCTGTTTGAGTGTATCCGTCTGAGCTACTCCATCAACAAACTCTACCAGCTCTTCTGCAACGCCTTTGCACAGATAAATCGTCTGTGAAGCACCAGCTTGCTGCCGATACCGCTTGAGTAGAGGCTGCCAACCAAGAGTGGGCGGTAGCTTGACCCATAGTAATGCTGGAATTTTGTGCTCAACGAGGGCATCTATGAGCACCTCGATCAGAGATTTGATCGTCGGAGGGCTGACACAGAACGGTTGAGACGGAGCAGAAGCATCCAGAGCTATCTGATAAAGAGATACATCCGGAGTAAGGGGGAGGTTCATCAGGGATTGAAGAAGGTTGCAGGGTAAAAGGTCTCACTTTTCTTGTAACCCTCTACCTCTTAACCTGCAACCTAACAGTGAGCAGTGAACAGTGAGCAGTGAGCAGTGAGCAGTGAACAGTGACCAGTGACCAGTGACCAGTGACCAGTGACCAGTGACCAGTGACCAGTGACCAGTGACCAGTGACCAGTTAGTCACTACTTACTGCTTTAAGCTGTACTAAACTGTACCCTGCAACCGTACAGACAGCGCTTCTCGTGCTTGCTCTCGGTCGTCAAAGTGAATTTTCTCAGTTCCCAGAATTTGGTAGTCTTCATGACCTTTACCGGCAATCAAAACCCCATCTCCTGGTTGCGCTTGCATGATAGCAGTCCGAATTGCCGTGGCGCGATCGCAAATGACGATTGGCTCTACGGTTGACGGGATGCCCTCTAAGATATCTTGTAAAATCCGCTCCGGGTCTTCCGTGCGAGGGTTATCGGAGGTGACTACGGCAACATCCGCTAGCTCGGCGGCAATCTTACCCATTTTCGGACGCTTGGTGCGATCGCGATCGCCTCCACAACCAAACACGCAAATCATTTTACCGGGAATGAAGGGTCGCGCGGCCTTGAGCAAATTCTCTAAACTATCGGGCGTGTGAGCGTAATCGACAATCGCACTGATGTCCTGTTCCGGTCGAATTTGTACCCGCTCCATCCGTCCGGGGACACCGGAAAATTGCGGGAGAGCCTCGACAATTGACTCTAATTTCAGGCCCAGATGTAGCAAAGCCCCGACAGCGGCTAGCAAGTTGGATAAATTGTACTGACCCACGAGAGGCGATCGAAATGGAGCCTCTCCCATGGGTGTATGTAAAATGCCACTCACCCCTGTTGGCTCATAGTTGAGGTCGCTCGTCCACAAGTCAGCGGACTCCTTTTGCACGCTGTAACGCCAAACCTGTTCGGGATGCAGTTGTCCAATTAACTTCCGACCATAGGGGTCATCGGCATTAATTATTGCTCGTCCCTGGAGATAATCCGGGCTAAATAGCAGTGCTTTGGCCGCGAAGTAATCATCCATGTCTGGGTGGTAGTCCAAATGGTCTTGAGTTAGGTTCGTAAACACTGACACCTCAAACGGACAACCTCTTACCCGTCCTTGCGCCAAGGCGTGAGAACTCACTTCCATCACACCTAGTTGACACTTTGCTGATACAGCCAACTTGAGCTGTTGTTGCAGTTCCACGGCAAACGGCGTGGTGTAGGACGCTGTTTGCTGAAAGCCTGGCCAACGGGAATACAGCGTTCCAAATAAGGCTGTGGGCAATTGAGCCTGAGCGAGAAAAAATTCAATCAGATGCGTCGTTGTAGTTTTACCGTTGGTGCCAGTAACACCAACTAGCCTCAATTGGCGTGCTGGGTAGCCGTAGAACGCTGCTGCCGCCTCAGCACAGGCAACGCTCATGTCCTCGGCGGTAATTACACAGGCTTTTTCTAAATCAGGGGGACATTTTTCAGCGGCATAGGACGAAATCAGGGCTGCAACAGCACCAGAAGAGATCGCGCTCTCCCAAAATTCTCCTCCATCTACCCGCGTTCCTGGCATCCCGATAAACAAATCTCCTGGCTTGCAGGCATGGGAATTTGTACAAATCCCCGTCACCTCGCTGTCCAACGCTGGATGGTTGGTCATTTGCACGATGTTGGGAATTGTTGCTAATAACTCGCGCAGCTTCATTTCAATCAACTCCTCACCCAGAAAGGGACTAGACACTCGGTAGTGGGTAAGAGGTGGGTCTGGTACATCTCCCCATCACTCATCACCCCCTCTCCCCGTTATGCGCTTATTTTGCCTCATCTGTAGGCAAATAGTTCTGTAGCCTTTGCTCCAACTGCTGTATGCTCAGGCGTGGAGACGGTCGAGGCAATGGTTCTTCTCGGTCGCCGATGCTGCGATACAGTACCGGCACTTCATACTGATACCTTTGGAACCAATCCTCGCGGCTGGTGATGTCTCGCACCTCTAGTTCCAAGTTCAGACCTCGAATCTGTTCTAGCTTTTCTTGCAGCCCTTCGCACAGATGACATCCCGGTTTGCTGTAAAGGATTAACCGCATGATTTTTTCCCCATGTTTTTCGCTAATTTCGTAAAGCTCATTTTGTAAAGATTTATTTTCCAGTGTGTTGGGCAAGTAATACGTTTTATAATTTCTTTACAATTTTCAGCTAATTGTAGGTTTTCTGCTACTCCTCAAGCTTCTGGAGCTTCTCTCGAACAAATCCGGTTTCCCGATCGAGTTACGAGCATTTAATAGGGTAAAATTGATTTAACATCAAAAATCCGTCAAGATCGAACGCCAAAGCAATTATGAGCCAACTGACCGAATCACCTACTCAACGTTTCAGTTTTGACTTAGATGAACTGAATCAACGCTTTGACAAAGCCGACCCCAGAGAAATTTTGGCATGGAGCGTTAAGAATTTTCCCACGGGTCTAGTGCAAACTAGTGCTTTTAACGTTGATGATTTGGTGATTACCGATATTCTGTATCGCGACCTCAAGCCAGAGACACCAGTGCCAGTCGTGTTTCTTGATACGCTGCATCATTTTCCCCAAACCTTGGAACTGGTTGCCAAAGCCCAAGAAGTCTACAACTTAGCTCTAAAAACTTATAAGACTCCCGATGTGGATTCTCGCGAAGCATTTGCGGCTAAATACGGGGAAGCTCTCTGGGATACAGATATTTTAAAATTCCACCAAGTCACCAAGATTGAACCGCTACAACGATCTTTAGCCGACTTAGAAACAGTTGCTTGGATTACTGGCCGTCGTCGCGACCAAGCCGAGACTCGCGCTCAAATGCCTGTGCTGGAAATTGATGCTCAAGGACGTCTGAAGATTAATCCTCTAGCTAGCTGGACTCGCAAAGAATCTTGGGTTTACGCTCATCAGCACAACGTTATTTACAATCCTCTACACGACCAAGGCTACCCCAGCATTGGCGATGAACCCATTACTACGCCTGTAGCTGAAGGTGAAGATGAACGCGCCGGTCGTTGGCGGGGTACTGGCAAAACTGAGTGCGGCATTCACATCTAAAGTCCTCTAAAAGAGTACCCAGACATGACTACCAGCTCTGAGTATCTACTCAGGGCTATTTTTTCGTAATAGTTGATAGGATAGCGCCCTCGGTAGGATTCGAACCTACGACCAAGGGATTAGAAATCCCTTGCTCTATCCCCTGAGCTACGAGAGCAAAGTGACCAAACAGACTCAACTATACCTTTTGAAGTGGATAGTTCGCTACGCCTTGGCGACAGTGTTTTGGTTACTGCCTTGGTGAAGCGATCGCACGCTCTTCGCTCTTAAGAGAGATGCACTCCTCTAGGGAGTATCTCTAGGCTCAGAACAGACAATTACTTGCCCAATCGAGCGATCTGATGGTATCAAGCATTATATCGGGGAAATGCCCTTACTGAGCAAGCTAAGATAGCAAACACCTGAAAGAAATTCTTTTCCTCAAGCCTCTTGACGCTCAGGGTACACTATAAACCATCATCATCAGGTGTTTGTATCAGTGTTGATACGCCTAAAGGCAATCTTGGCTCAGTCAAACCCTGGCGCAAGCATTCTGAAGTAAGGTTGCTTGGGTACTAAGCGCTTCCTCTCGAGACACCCCGGACCGGTCAGGAGTCATTTGCCAGTCGCATGTTTATTCTGAAAAGGCAGGATGTTGAAATTTCCAGCATTCAACACCCGAAGCGAGATCAACAAATCCCCATCCTCACTTATCAGGGGCAGACCTTTCGCTTGATTAGTGTGTTTGGTGCTAAGCAAGCAGAAGAAGCAAAAGCCTTCTGGCGAGACCTTACAGATAATCGCGGTAAAGTGTGCGTTCTCCTAGAAGAACCCGATCGCTACAGTGTTTGGGGAAAAGTTCGCCTAGAGCAAATCGGTCATGAGACAGGTGTTGATGTCAAAGCGGCCCCGTACATCCAAGCCTGTCTCATTCTGCTACAGACCGTTTACATGGATGTGGAAGATCTCTTAGGCGGTAGGCAAGCTACTTTGTTTCAGAAAGATCTGAGTAACATTTTTCAACAGTGGCACTTTCCTCAAGCTGACTCACCAGAAGCCGTGAAGCATTTACTGACCGTAGACCCGCTGACCACTTTACAGGTTCCGCCATGGGAGGAGCATCACTTGATTACTCTGTTGCAGGAACTCTATCGTCTGGGTAAAGAATACTTTGGGAATGCTAACTTTGCCGAAGGAGTGAGGGATATCTTGCAAGATATGCCAGCGAACGAACAGACTCAATTTGTAGATTGGCTGCAATCATCGCCGCTTGGTAAATTATGGCGATAATCTAGAGAATATGGTAAAAAAGATTGCCGTTACGGCGTTTAACCGTTAACGGTGACTAAGATACTGTTGGGAGTTGATCGATCGCTCACTTCTTTAACATCGGATTTTAGGAATTGCTACTGATTGGGATCGGCAAGAGAGGTTTATGAGCAGCTCTGTAGAAAAGTCATCGGGTACTCAATTTTCTATATCAAGTCAGGTTGTCGTCTATGGGGGAATTGCTTGGGCAGTCATATCACTAACGTTTTTTCTGATATTTAGCTTGACAGCGCCCGGTCAAGAGAGTCCGCTTTGGTACTTGATTGGCACATATGTTTTAGAAACTTTACCTTTTTTAATCGCCGCTTGGCTTTGCTACAGAAATTGGCGGAGTCCGACGATTGCCAGTGGGCGGAATGTCTGGTTAGGAATAGGACTGGGAATGCTTTCCTGGTTCATCGCTAACATCATCTTTGGTTGGTGGGAGCTATCTCTCGGTCTTAGCCCGGACGTATCACCGGCAGATTTATTTTACTTGGGGTTTTATCTATTTCTCGGCTGGGGTATGGTGTTAGCCGTGCTTCCCCGACGATTGAATTTGGAGCTGTGGCAATGGATAACGGTAGGGGTGATTGCGGTTATCGGGATTGGCTTAGCGATCTTCGTTTTATTAGCGACACCCGAGACGTCAACCGACAATGATGCAACTCCGTTGTCGGCTAAAACTGAGCAAGCAGCACCTGAGGACTCGGTATCTCAAGCAGACAAAGCTCAAACAGCACCGTCACTCACCGATCGTTCGACCGCTCAATCCAAACCATCTAAAGCAACTCCAAGTAATGCTAAACAGCCGCCAGCATGGGCACTTGAAGTGGAAAACTTTCTCAGTCCGCTGTCTAGACCCGTCAACTTCTTCTACATCGTCGGCGATGTCTTTCTCTTGATTATCGCCTCAACTCTCCTATTAGCCTTTTGGGGTGGCCGCTTCGCTCAATCGTGGCGGATGATTGCAGCAGCTACATTTTCCCTCTACATTGCAGATATGTGGTTTAAATATGAAGATGCTACCGCTGTAGAATACGAAAGCGGAAGCCTATTGGAAGTATTTTTTGTTTTCAGTGGTGTACTGTTTGCCATAGGAGCTGCCCTGGAATATGACGTGTCAAGCCGCTCTCGCCGTAGCACGCGGAGACGGACTTAAGGTAAGCTATGAGTCCCAGAAAACTTTCTGAAGTAGATAAAAGCGATATTTTGAAACTGTATAGACAGCCAGAAGAGACAACCTCAACTCTGGCGGTACGATATGGCGTGAGTAATTCGACCATCAGTCGGATTCTCAAAAGTAACTTGGAGGAATCCGACTACGAGGCGCTGATCCAACAAAAGCGATCGAATCGTACTGTGAGCGACGAATCGGTTCCCGATACCGAAACTGCGCCACTGCCAGTGGAGTCAGAGGTCGAGTCACCACCTGTTTTGCAACCCACTCCGTTATTACCGGAAGACGATGAGACTGAACTATCAGCCTCAATGTCTCCTGACGGGCGTCGGCGACGCAAGCGCTCTTCGCTCGGTAGTCAATCTACTCCTGAGGAGGATACACCTACTCAGTTGCAACTCAATTTGACTACTCCAGTACAGACAAGCGACGTTGAGGAATTAGAGGAACCGATTGAGCAAATGAAACCGTCGCCAAGCCGTGGCTTTGAAGGCTTGCTCGATGAAGATTTGATGGATTTAGAGGATGAGGATGACGACCTAGACGATGAGGATTTAGATGATGACGATTTCGACGATGAAGATTGGGAAGACGAGCCCGAAGATGCGGTA
>DATNPC010000228.1:0-5438 GCA_036703375.1 Allocoleopsis sp. | reverse complement strand
ATGCCACGAAAGACGGCGAGTTTGCTTCCTGCACTGGTAGCCCTGAGTTCTTAAGGCCGCAACAATCTCGTCGCCTTTTGCTTTGAGGCGAAGCCATTCGGAATGTTTCATATTACAATGAGTCCTAGTTTGATTGTTAGGAAAGGCGATCGCATCTCATTTGCCTTGATAAGCGATCGCCCATTCATGGAAGATTTATCGAACAATACACAGTAATTTTTGTTTTGTTTAGGTATTACCTCCTTTTTTGAGGAGTAGGGCAAGCGTGTCTCTTACGTTGTCTCCGCGATCGGTGAGAAACTACGCATAGACATGGCAGGGAAACGGGAAGTAATCGGCTTCCCTTTGATGTTCCCATATTGGTTTTTTGTTGGTTGATGTGACGAAACATCACATCAATAAGTAGGATGGTAGACGATCAAAAGCAAAATTTCAACCCCAATGTGCCAACTTTGAAGCAAGTGCGCGAGCGACTGGGAATGACGCAGGAGGAATTTGGACAAGCGCTAGGGATAACCCGTGAGTCAATTAATCGCTACGAGCGAGGTGTGCATCAGCGCATTAAATTTACGATTTCTCAGATGAAGCGATTGCAAGAGCTTCTGGAGCAAGCTGGACTGTCAATCAAGGATTTACCGGATGATGTGGATTAAGTCTATTGCAAGATGTTCTAGTGAATCAAAATCTCCATTCTTAATGGTTACAGGGCAATTGGTAGTCTCAAACTACTGGCTTTGGGTAATGTTCGCTGCCCAAAAATTCCAAAAATTCAATGAGGCAAAGAAAAAGGCGATCGCAACAATTTACGGTAAGGTAGTCCACGAAGCTATCTCTAAAGGAAAGTCAAGTGACGCAAACTGGGCGATCGCTCATTAGTGGGTTCCCCACAGTAGTTTGTCTGCCAAAGGTGTAGGTACACCACCCTCGTATACCCGCTGAGTTTGCAAGTTTCCATGAATAGGCTTGAGATGCTTCTTTGACGCATTCGGATTCGATGTGGTGGCATTCGTCGCGCCGGGATGCCAGTGCGCCACAAAATTTTCCAAAACCGCGCCGCCTTCTTTTGCCCTGACTTCGTACTCGATCGCCTGTGTCGTCCCATCACCTGGGAGCGGATACCAGTTACTTCCCTTATGTATGGTTGCCAAATCTTCCTTGATTAAAACGTTAAGAACATCAATCCAATCGCCAAAGTAGGTTTGCTTATTAATTCCCGTTAACACATTGGTGACAATTAATTGTTTGAGAGCTTGCTCCGTCATTCCAGTCCCTCCAGCAGCTTGTAGCGCGAGTTCGATCGCGTTTGCCTTCCACTGTCCCGCGAGAGCAGAATTTTTGCATTTCTCGGACACCTTTTTGGCTAGATAGAGGAAATTCACCATATCATTGGCAGACTGAGCATATTGCATGATATTGGCCAAAAACGCCATTCTTGCTCCTTCCACAGCAGCATTCATCGATGCACTCAATAAATTTTTAATCTCGGCTACTGTGTAGTTGCTCAAGAGCTTCGAGAAATGGGGGACTGATCCAGGGTCGCAATATTTATCGAAAGTCCCGAATTCACTCACCAACTCCTGAATTTTGATCGCATTTATGTTGTCTGTTTGCATTTGGTGCAACAGTTCCAACCTTTGCTGTTTTTCAGCAAATTGCTTGAGTGTGGGAGTTGGGATCGAGACTAGATTTGTAGCTCCGAGGATGTCGATGCAACTCATGAGTGCGTCCTTAGACAGCTGAGACTTTTCGACTATGGTTTCGATTGCCGGAGCCTGATACATAGCTAAAACAATGTTCGTTGCATCGCTAAAGTTATCTTTGGCAAATTCAAGGGCTATAGGTGCCTTCTTGTGATGATTAACAATAGTCAAATAGGATTTATATTTTTGCAGATCTGTTGTTGAAAGCTGTTCCGCATCGCTATTGAGCTGACTTTCCTCAACCTGCCGTTCCTGCGCGAACTTAGTGAAATCTTCTGCTGCCAAATCCTCTTGTTTGCTTTTTAGCCTTTGCTGATTCTTTTTGTACTCCTCAAGGCCGAATGTTGGCGGTTGAGCAGGGAATGCTTTCTTCCGCTTTCCTTCGTTTGGAACCAGCGCCTTCTTTGCATCTTCAAGCTTATCGTTGAGAGCCTTATTTTGTTTCGTCTTCTCGGATGTTTCTATTTTCGTCATACCCTCGGAAATATGCTTCTGCTTCGCCGCCTCCGCATGCTTCTGGGCAGCCTCATAGTTAGCGCGATCAAAGCCCCACTCCTCTAATAGGCTTAAATCCTCTGGGCGAGTAGTAGCGACGCTGTACGCTTTGTTCAGTGTTTGAGCATCGTTCAGAATCCTGCTAGAAAACGGTTTGAGGTGGTTTAGTAACTCAAATGAGATAGCATTTAAGGCAATGCCTTCTTTCAACAAGGCGTAGAGCAGTCCCCGAAGCGGATTATCGGCGGCGCAGTTCACAACAAGAGTTACCAGATGCTTCGTCGCTACAACTTTCAAATCCTTCCACAGCGAGTACAGCAGAGTCATGTTCTCTTTGGTGAATTCTGGGGAAGCTCCCAGCAACAGCTTCGCATTAAACAGATATTTCGTAACATCTAAAGCAGTCTGCGCGCCTCTTCTCAATGCAAATTCAGCAATCCGAACCATGTCTTGAACTGAAAGACCGTTCTGATAGTGCATCATAAACAAAGAGGTGGTAACTCCTGCATTTTCTAAATGCGTAGCTTGCCCTTCACTAATGCGAATCTGGTACTGGTAGTACAGATCGCCAGCAAGGTTGCGCTTATACGCTACATCACCTCCCCCAAAGCGTTGTAGTTGAGTCGATAGTTCAGTTGTATTTTTTTGAGACACCTTAGACTCACCAATGCCCTGACGGGATACTACCATCCCCTCTCCATCAGACTTATGCTGTACCGTCAACTTCATTTGAAGATTTTTTGCCTCATCAAGGCTCTCTTCTCGCTGAACCATCTCCCTTTGTCCAGTTTGAGACGCCGGTGTATTCATTCGATTCACCACATCTGTCGCTACTCGATCGGCTTCCTGTTCGTACTGATCTCCTGGTTGCCCAATCGTGAGCTTGGGTTGCACGGCAGCAGAAGTTGTGGGAAAAACCGATATATTACTCAAGTCATACCCAAATCGTTTAGCACCATCTAACTGAGCCTGAATAGTGGGTGCTACTTGTTGCACAGTTGCAGGATTAGGTAACGGAGCAAAGGGACGAGATTCCAGAGACTTAATTTGAATCGGTGGTGTAGCAGATTGAGAAGGAGCTTTGACTCGGATGCCCTGGCGGTTTTTCATGGTAAGTCTCTAGATTGCTGAATTGACAACTGTTCAGTCACCTCCTTTCAAGTAGAACGAACGCAAAGCTCCTTAGTGAAGTCTGTTCCAACCATACAGCACTACTACAGTGGAAAAATCTTCATTTTCCAAATTTTGCTCAATCTTGAATCAACCACTACCTTCAATCTTTCCCGCACTTAAATTCGCTTCCATCAGGAAAAATAGCGCCACAGAAGTTCGTTGAGTTAACTTGAATGCCTTGTAGTCGAGTCTGTTTCATGTTGGCCTGCGCGAAGTTAGCCTGACTGAGCTGAGCATTGGTCAGATTCGCTTGACTCAAATTAGCTCGATTGAGATTAGCCCCTGTGAGGTTAGCACCAGTGAGATTAGCCCCCGTAAGATTCGCTTCGCTGAGGTTCGTTCCACTCAGGTTGCTATTGCTTAAATTCAAACCGCTCAAATCAGTATGACTGAGATTCAGCTTGCTCAAATCCGCCCCAACCAAATTCACATTCCTGAGAGTAGCTCCCTCTGGCACGGCACCCCGCAAGCTGACGCGATTGAGACTGGCATCGCTCAAATTAGCTCCAGTCAGTCGCGTTCCTTCTAATTTGGCTCCTGTAAAGTTCGTCTCGCGCAAGTCTGCCAACGTGAAGTTAGCACCCTGAAGATTGGTCGATCGCAAATTTGCATTCCTCAGAATAGCGGTTGCCAAATCAGCTCGTCGTAAGGTTGCTCCAGTCAAATCTGCATTGCCAAAGTAAGCCGCTGCTAAGTCAGCATTACTGAGATTCGTTCCCGTTAAATTAGTATCGCGCAAGTCAGCCGCTCGCAGACTGGCTCGTTGCAAATTCACTTGGCTCAAATTCGCATTTCTCAGATTGGCGATGAAGAAATTACTTTCCCCCAGATTAGTGCGATTGAGATTTGTCCCGGTTAAGTTCGCCCCTTCAAACGTTGCCCGAGTTAAATTTGCCCCTTCCAGGTTCGCTTGTCTCAAGTCGGCACCATTCAAATTCGCTCCCTGCAAATCCGCCTGTTTCAAGTCTTGACCGCTCGCGCCTTGCGTCACCAGCCGTTGCACCAGACGCCACTTATCGGCAATTATAGTGCGATCGCTAAACACGGTATTCTTGAGGCTTGCCCCTTGCAGATTCGCGTTCTCCAAATTCGCATCTGAAAGATTCGTATTCCTCAAATCTGCGCCTTCGAGATTAGCATCCTTAAGATAAGAACCCTGAAGGTCGGCACCGTTGAGGTTCGCGCCCTGAAGCTTAGCTCCTCGTAAATTCGCCTGCCGCAGATAAGCACCTGCTAAATTCGCCTCTTTCAAATCACATCCCGCGCACTCTCGCGTCTCCCGCAGGCGTTTAATATCACCAGGCTTTGCCGCCCGTGCGGGGAGAGCAAAAAATAAGGGAAGGCACAACGCTATTGATAACGGTTTTAGAGCAACCATAAGTCTTCTCGTGCAGTTGCAACGGTGAGTGGAGGATAGATGATAGAGTGTTAGACCTCTCGCAAAACTCGATTTTTCACCGTAGGGACTCTCGCATTTGCGAATAGAAACTCTGATTTCACCAATTAATTTGAGCGCGAATGCTGACGCTCCTGGGCTTCGCCCCGCTACGCTAACGCCCTCCTCGGATTGAGGCAAAAGGTCTATTGACTGAGTATGTCAGAAAGTTACGAGGGAGGTAGAGGCAATAGGTTTGTTTGAAGAGTCTTGAAGTTTGAATCGATGTGAATCTAGTTTATGCCATGATTGATAGCCTAGACTCGCAACAATCAAAATTAAGACGGCAAAGCCACGGCTTGACTGGTGTTGCACAATCTTAAAGCGACCTTTTCGGGCGCACTCTAAACGGGCTAAAAGACTAGCGGATAAATAGGTTTTAGTGAGCCAGAGCTTGACAGGGTACCTACCGACAAGGTCTCATTGCTGGTAAATTGACAGGCAAAAACCGATGCGGCTTGTTGGAATAGGGTTGGGTTTAATCGGAATCGCGGGTGCTCTGAAATCGCCAGTACCTGCATCGATCGCGAGTGCTTCTCAACCGGAGATACTAATAGGAGTGCGATCGCAGTCAGTTGGTGGCGATGAGATCGAGACGGGGGGACGGGGGGACAGGGAGACAGGGAGACGGGGAG
>DATNPC010000227.1:0-5731 GCA_036703375.1 Allocoleopsis sp. | reverse complement strand
TTCAAATATGGCAATAACGAATCATACTTGTCTTGAATGCTTTCGACTACCTGGTTCTCAGACATATCAGGCTTTAATTCGTTTACATTCTCATGATCTAACTCTGAGGGAAATTGTTCAAGTTATTTTTACATGATGCCTAAAGCAGTTGAGCAATTGTTAGACCGTCCAGGATATCGACTCTCTTTCCTGGATGGAGTTCTAGAGATACGACATGGTGAATCATGTTGATGCAATCAAGACTTTTCAACAGGCACTTGCTTCAACCTAGCCTATAGGTAAGCGATCGCACTTCTGATATTCAACGCGATCGCTCTCTTCATCACCCAACCAATACACGCGATCGCATATCTTGGACTCAAGCCGTGCGCTCTTTTCCTTGCTTAACAACCAGTTCCGCCAATGCATCCAACAGTTCTTGCTGGTTGTGCTTCAACAAGATGTTGTCCGGTCTTCTGTTTTCGTTTTCCAGTCTTCTTGGCATCATTCCCTGTTGGGGCTCGTTGGGTTTTGGTGTCAAGCCGATTACTGGTGTGTCATTTACATTCTGTTTCAGGAGTGGATGCCTCTGCTGGAAGACTTCCAGTGGGGTGATCTTGTCTTCCCCGTTCTCTTTGTATTCAACGTTCATTCCAACTATGTTGTTTCTGCTGAGTATCTCTTCGTGAACGTTAGGAAACTTAGTCTTGAGATATTTGCGATATGCCTTGTCCTTTTCGTTTGGTCTGCGTTGTCTGATGTCGTAAAACGGAGTAAGGAGAAGGCGATCCTGAGCTGGAGCCACTGCTGTTGGATTGAGCTTCGCGCTGACTATATTGGCGACCCGCCCTTGAGCATCAAGCAGCAAGCCATCAAGCTCTGCCCTTTCTTGAAAGCTCATACCTTTGTTTGTTCTAAAGCGCAGCTTGACGCTAGTCAGCACGGTACCCCTATCCTTTCTCACCTTTTCCTCCATATGCATCAAACCAGGAACTTCTACGAGATCGCCAGCTCTCATACCGTAGACGGGAAAATTAGCTAGGATGAATTCTCGCCTCCCAGCTTCATTTAAATTTAGGAATTCATCTTCTTGGTTCCTATTCCGCATTTGCTGGAGGAACTTTTCGGCCAAAGGCTGAAGCTGCTCTTTTTCTTCTTGTTTGACGGTTTTCTGTTGTTCAGACTTGGGGCTCTTCTGTAGCTGCTTTGGCTCAAGCGTAGGGGAATATGAAAAAGAAGCCTTAGCACCTGCAAGCTGCACCGCGCTACCATTCTGCTGTACCACATGAGTCAATTCATGGGCAAGTAACTCTTGCCCCCCTCGGCTTCCAGGATTATATTCCCCCTGTCGAAAGAAGATATCTTGTCCCGTTGTGAAAGCACGCGCCTGAATTGATTGATTCAACTGATCGGATTGAGAATCTGTGTGAACTTTCACTCCACTGAAATCAGCCCCAAATGTCTGCTCTATCGGTTCCCGAATATTGTCTGCAAGGGGCTGTCCGCTTCCTCTTGCCTGATTAATGGACGCTTCCAAATCCGGTGTTGCTGCCATCCCACCATCAGACTGACGCTGCACCATCGGCTTCATCATCAGCTCGTCGTCTTCCCTCTCCTGCCGTTGGACAGATTCACTTTGACTTGCCTGTGACGATGCAGGCGCATTCATCTGCTGCACAACCTTTGCTGCTACCCTATCCGCTTCCTGCTCGTACTTGTCCCCTGGCTCTCCAATTGTTAGTTTTGGCTGTATGCGCTGTCGGCTGCTGCCAGCTAATAGCTGAGTAGTCGCCCGATTCCCCACCGTCTTCTGAAGTGTCAACACCTCATTTAAACTCAAAGAACTGGGTTCTGCTTTCGCTCTCTGAATCAGCGTTGCTGGATGCATCCCATTCACCTGCGGCGCTGTTGTATGGGTTCTCTGTTCTTGCTTTTCCAGAGGTTTATTGCCTTTTTGCGATATCTGCCTCTGCTGACGGTGAAACATTACTTTCTCTCCTGATGTGCATTGGATAACTTATTTTTTAGAAATTGCTTAAACGAGGTAGTAAGCTGATGTGCATAAAACATTGCTTTGCTAGGGGGCAAGGGAGGTCAAGAGCCAGAATTCTGAATTCAGCTATACTCCTGACTCCTATCAAAAATGCAACTTGAATGCCGATTAGCTTAAACAGTGGCGTAGACTTTTGCTTCCCAGGGATAAAGCGATTCTTTACCTGCCCATGCTTCAGGAACATCTCGATCCTGCGTGATTTCACGCCACTGTTTGCATTTAGGGAGGGCAGGCCAATTTTGAACCACATACTGAGAATTGGGATTAGTTGGATTGGCACTACCCCAATCAGAGAAATTAGCGACAACAACAACAAGGTCATCTCCTGTACCCCGTTGCCAGACAATAACTCGTTTACCCTCGTTAAAATCAACGTGGATAAAGTTTGTATTGTTCACGGCTAAAGCATTGGAAGTTTTGCGGAACTGAACCAAGCGAGTCACATAATTAAATACTCGCTGTCTCCAGGCATCATCGAGACGGCTGAAGTTCACCGGGTCTACTTGTTTGAGATAATCGCTATCTGAAACATTGGTGAATACTTGCGTATCCATCTGATCCGCAAACTCTTCGCCAGCGAGAATCATGGGTATACCCACAGCCGTTAGCAAGCAAACAAACGCTAACTTAATCCGCTGTTCTTTTTCCGAAATTCCCGCAAAATCCAGCCAGTTATAGAGCCGCTCATTACCCTCTCCGCCAACATCATGAGAAGTGAGGTAAATAACGGCTTGAGTACCATCTTGGAAGCCCAATAACCGACAATCAATCATCTTCCGGACACTCCATTCAAAGCTGGGTTCATTCCACCAGTTGTGTCCCAAGATTATCTGCCGAACAACTTGCTTGAACTGTTCGTGCCACATCCCATCCAGGCGTTGTTGGTTAATCAGCGCTAACGGTTCGCTTAACTCTTCACCAACTACCAAAAAATTGTCATTTTGCCCGCCCCGGCGCAGCCAAAAACTACGCGAAAAATCTTTAAGTTCCTGCAAGAAATCGTAGTCGTTGATGTTGTTTACGCTATCTAGGCGAAGTCCATCAATGTGGAAGTAATCCATCCAGTGATAGATGTATGCCTTCATGAATTCCCGTGATGGGTAAATGTTGGTTTTTTCTCCAGTAATAGGACTATACCCTTGGACAAAATAGCGATACTTCACTAAGTCTCCACCAAAGCCATCCCGCCCAGCCTGTTCTGGGTCAAAGTTTGGATCGCCTGGATGGCTGTATTTGACCAAAAAGTCGAGGTAGTTAATGTTGTGGTACGGCATATCTAAGCAAAATGCCATGACCGCATCTTTGAAGTAGCGTATTCCGTTTTGATGACAAATTTTAATCAACTGAGTCAGGTCATAGGATGCAGTTGGATTGAGGTTACCTGGGGGAAAGCCGAGGTAATAGTAGGCAGAAAAATAGTTTGCTGTTCCATAGCCCCAGCGGTCTGTTTGGGCGCTATCGGCAGGAGGAAGAAGTTCCAGTGCATTGATGCCTAACTCCAGTAGATGAGCGCGATTATTTAAGGCAGCAACGGTTGGAAACGTTGGAGAAGATTGTTGAGGAATGAGCAGAGCTAAAACATCTTGAAATGTGCCGTTGCCAACCTGAATACCATCAACGGTTTGGGTGGAGATACGCGTCCAACGAGTCGGTAGTTCGTAGATTACGAGTTTGTTGTTGGCAGGTAGGGTTTCTGGAGCAGGATCGTTGCTCCAATCTGCGGTTTCTTTGCCTGGATCGCAAGGAATTAACTTACCGTCTTGATAGAGAATAACGCTGGCTGGGTCATTGCTGGAAATGCCTCTCATGCCAGCAGGAATTTGTTGTGGTACAGGGGCATAGGCACGGCGATCGATAGTATACGCCATCGGATCGGTACAATAGAGAATTTCGTTGGAGTTAGCTGGATTGTAGGGTTCGGTGTTGCGAACTTTGAACCAGTAATAGTAGACTTGACCCTCTTCTAAATCGCAATCTGCGGCGGCAATCTGCCACAGTTCGGGAAACTCAGAAGGCTTAAGGGCAATTTCTTTGAATTGTGAGATGGGTTGAGTCGTGGCTCCAATAAAGAGCATGGGAGTTGGATCTGTTGCACCCGGTCGCCATAGAATAAAGTGGGTTTGTTTGCGCTTCAGGATATCGACGCTGGGTTGAGAAACTGATGTATCTGCACGATCGCGTATGGTATTGAGTAGCATAATCACCTTCAAAGTTTAGAAATGACAATTGTTTTTTGAGAAAACCATCCCTCCAACCCTCTTAATACCAATTCGCTTTTAAAGTGCTACACTTCGACCCCCCCTTAATAAGGGGGGAGCAAGAATTTGATTTGTTGCAGGGAATTAGCAAAACGGTATAAAGAAGGGCAATTGTTATACCAATCAGCTTTTTCAATGTCACATTTGACCCTCCTAACTCCCCTTATCAAGGGGGGAGCAATCAGAGAATATGTGCCAAACTTTCAAGCAAATGGTATTAGCTAATGTTTGATTGTTGAAGAGATGAATTTTCGCTCTAAGACATCAAGCGGCTGCTTCTAGGGCGTTGATGCGATCGCTCAGTCGAGAAATTTGCGCTTGCTGTTCTTGGATTACCTTTGTCAGCAAAGCAACAACTTCTAGCGGAGAGACGCCTTTGCGATCGCGAGTTGCCACCAATTCCGGCACATCTTCGGCAATAAATCCGAGAATTGTTTCTTTCTGTAGGTCGTTGCGGTAGTTGAACTTAACGGGATTCAGACTTGCCAGGGATGCGATCGCTTCTTGTGCAGATACATCGGTGATGTTTTCCTTTAGTGTTCTGGAAGATGCTTGAACGAGTTTTCCTCCTACATTGAGATTGCCACTAACCTGAACATCACCCGTATTCAAAATTCTCATCAAAACGTTATCTTTGTCGTTATTGTGCCATACAAAAATCGTCTGTCCCTGATTGGTACCATAATGACCAAACCCAAATATGTGGTCATCTCCTCCGTCATAACTAAAGTCGAGTCCTGCGCTTCCGGCAGATTGAGGGGGGAAGAAAAACTGGATGTTGCCTGCATTCCCTCCCAGCGCTTTAGGTGTAGGAGGTGCCTGCAAATGGAGTAATGCCTGTGGGCTTTGGGTTCCCATGCCAATGTTACCGCCATTGGTAATGCTGATGCGGGGAGCAGAGTTAGTATAAAAGTCTAGACCGTATTGGTTACCATTAGCCGAACGGTTAGAAGCAATACCCTCGCCACTGGTGGAACCGAACGTCAAGCCAGATTTAGGTAAGGAACCATTATTTGCATTAGATTGATCGATGTTTAACCCAGCGTTGACGCTGAGGTTTTGTTGGGGATTGGCTGTACCGATGCCAACATTCCCATTGCTGTAAGAGATTGTCTTGCTATCGCTGGCAGTTGTCCATTGACTGTTGCCGCCACCAGAGGTAGGAATTTGGAAGGCTAAGCGATCGGCGGTAATGGTTCCCGGTTGAATCTTGCTGCCAGGAATAGAACCGTCAGCAATATCATTGCTAGTGAGCTGTAAGGGTGCGCCATTTCGATAGAATTGGGTGGCGTTGACGATCCCGTTGATATCTAAATCAAATTTGGGGTTCTGGGTACTGATGCCAACATTTCCACCATTGTAGTAAATAGCGTTATTGCTTCCGCTGCTCCACAAGGCTTGGGGAATTGAGAAGGCTAAGCGATCGGCTGTAATCGTTTCC
>DATNPC010000226.1:0-7417 GCA_036703375.1 Allocoleopsis sp. | reverse complement strand
CGTACCAGAACCCGAATGGCAGCAATCGAGGATAACGCAAATGTGAGGAGCTTTGACTGCAACCTCTGAAATAAGTTTGGCAAGCTCTTTGTCTGCTAGATGCAGACCATTGGGAAGACCGCTATCGTAACAATACAACGTTTCATTTTTTCGATCTGGCTCAAAACGCCAAAACTCTTTAGGTATGTTCTCTTCTTGGGAACCATGTCCACTGTAGTAAAAGAGAACAACATCGTTGCTGTTTGCTTGAGCGAGATGCTCCCGGAAGCCTTGAATAATACCCTCACGAGTGGCATCTCGATCAAAGAGAGTTTGGATACGAAGCTGATAACTATCACTAGCGAGACGTTGCTCCAAATACTCCTTTACAGCTTTGATATCGTTTACACAGCCTGTCAGACGGTCACGAGGATTGGGATATTCATTAATGCCGACGAGTAGTGCATAAAGGTTGCGAATCATCTTCATTTATCCTAGTGATACACCCACGTATTGCCAACTAAAAAGAAAAAGATAAAAACTGTAATACTGGCTTCATGCTTCAGGTGGTTTTACACTTTCTTGCCACATAGAACAGATAGTATTGCCTGTTGCTTTGGCAATTTTTTGAACAATCAGCGTTGCAATAATAGCCGCAACAGCCGGAGCTAATCCTAAGTTGGCAACTAGGATTGGAGCCAGCACCCCTGCTGCTTTCGTAGAACTATCTTTGTAAGCTGACTCGATCTGCTGCATGGTTTTGCCGCCATCACCAAAAGGATCGCTACTGCAAAGCAAATCATAGGCTTCACCATTCAGACGCCTGAATAGTTGCTGTCCAAATTCAAGAGCTTTATTGCTTTCTAAGCCTCTTGAAACAACAGCCCGAGTATCAACATCGATAGCCTCTATTGAAGCGCTCCTTGTCAAATCCTCTCCAAGGTTTTGAGCCTGAATTCCAAGCTGCTGTTGCAGCGTCACTTCATCAAGCTCTGCTAGTCTCTGCACTAAATCATCCAGTTGCGCCATCAATCTTCCGCACCCAAATAATTGATGAAAATTATTATAAGGATATTGAAGAATCTTGATTACCTGAAAAAATTAAACCTTTATTAAACAATGAGGCTTAGATACTGATTTTTTAGATGTGGTGTTCAGCGCTACTTTTCCGCTAAAATTCCACAGCAGTTCTTATAAAATTTCTCTAAGTATCGCAGATTAATATCTGGAATTACGTTCAACTTGTGTTCGAGATATGTATAAGCTATTTACATAATGCAACATAGTACCTCTGGAATAAAGAAGCGGATGGTAGGGTCATAAAACTCATCAAAATCATCAACCGATTAAAAGCGAGCGGTGACATAGAAAAAAATGGATACAAGTTGAGAAGACACTACTCATCCCCTTAAAGGGAATGCCACTGACTTAAGCGTTTGTAGTAAGCGCTGTCTTCGCTTCTGGCACGCTCAGTGCCGACTACGAACCTATGTTATTTCAGTGCCATTCCCCTTAAAGGAGTGTGTCACTCCACCAGACAAGGAATGCTAATCTAGACTATCTTTGCCTTTCACAGGGTTCACTCACTGGGAATCAGCCTTTACCATGTCTTACGAGCAAGAAAAGCAGGTAGCCGTCCGAGCAGTAACCGCTGCTGCTAAGTTATGCGAGCAAGTCCGACGAGAGCAAAGTTCTTCAGCTATAGCCAAACCCGATAGCAGTCCCGTTACTGTAGCTGACTTTGGCGCACAGGCTGTCATTTGTCAGGCACTCGCTGAAGCCTTTCCCCAAGACTCGGTAATTGGTGAGGAAGATTCAACATTGTTGAAAACCAGGACTGAGCAATTGGCTCAGGTGACTCAATACGTCCAAGCTCAAATACCCAGCGCAACTCCTGAAGCTATCGCAGATTGGATTGACCGAGGGAATGGAAATGCTGCATCTCGCTATTGGACGTTAGACCCGATTGATGGGACAAAAGGATATGTACGGGGCGACCAATATGCTGTTGCGCTAGCACTGGTTGAAGCGGGTGAGTTGAAGCTAGGCGTTTTAGGTTGTCCAGCTTTACCGGTTGATGCCGCACAACCCAATGGAGAGCGAGGTGTCCTCTTTGTTGCGGTGAAAGGTCAAGGAACCACTATGATTCCCTTGCAGGGTGGGGAGCCACATCCGGTTTACGTCAAACACTCAGACGATGTGAGTTTACTGCGATTAGTTCAGAGTGTGGAGTCAGTGCATGGCAACCCTGAATTGCAAATGGCAGTCGCTCAAGCTGTTGGACTCACGTCTCCCGTTGTGCGGCTCGACTCTCAAGCGAAATATGGTGTAGTGGCACGCGGACAAGCTGCGCTTTACATTCGCTTCCCGTCACTCAAAGCACCGGACAATAGGCAGAATACCTGGGATCATGCGGCAGGTGCGATTGTCGTAGAAGAGGCAGGTGGACGAGTCACGGATATGTATGGTCAACCATTGGACTTCTCGTTTGGGACTAAGCTGCTGAATAATCAAGGGATTGTGGCTAGCAACGGTGCGATTCATGACGCCGTACTCGCTGCTGTGGCGCAGAGGGTGAAGGGGTTAAACAGTGAGCAGTGAACAGTAAACCTCTGGCAAAAGCCAATTTTTGCCCCCCTACCCCCCCAACTTTGGGGGGAACCGGAATCTTAAAGTCCCCCAGAATTGGGGGATCTAGGGGGCATTCCATGATTTATGCAGCAGACGTTTTGTATAATGTGAAATCCGACGATCGGGAGGTGTATTGTGGCAATTCTGCAACTCGAAGATGGAACAACCTTCACTCAACTAGCCGACATTGAGCGAGAACTAGCTCCTCTACAGATTCAGCTCAATCGCTGGCCGGTAGGAGATAATCCTGAAATTCACGATTTGTTGGCTAAAGAGGCCTTGACGAATGAGGAGAAAGAGCAAGTTCTCCAAGCACTAGATAATTACTTTGAACAACTCAAAGCCTCTGCTGGCTATCAATCTCGCGACTTAATCGTGCTGCATCCAGACGTGCCAAATCTCGATGCTCTCCTCTCCAAATTTGATGCTTGTCACTACCATACCGACGACGAGGTACGCTACATCGTTGCGGGAGAAGGTGTCTTTGGCTTCGTGCGTCCGGATGGCACTCAAGTTGAAGTGACAGTGCAGCCAGAAGAATACATCAATGTCCCTGCCAACACCGAACACTGGTTTCATCTAACGCCAGCAAAACGGATTAAAGCCGTGCGTTACTTCACGACGACCGAAGGCTGGACGCCAGAGTATACAGCCACGGAAATTAAATTCCGCAAAGCAGCTTTAGTTTAAAATTATGAATGATGAATTTTAAAACGTCCTAACATTCATCATTCATAATTTCCCCTTCAGAATTTTACGACTGCGCTTTTTGGTGCCGCACTTCTATAACCGTGTGGACGTTACCGCGTGGAGTAAAATCACCTTTGATCGTGGCTTCCAAGGGGTCACAAGCTTCTACAAAATCATCCAGAATCTGATTAACGGATTCTTCGTGAGAAATATAGCGATCGCGATAGCTATTGATATACAGTTTAAGCGCCTTCAACTCGACGACTCGCTCGTTAGGGACGTAAGAAATATGAATGGTTGCAAAGTCTGGATACCCAGAAAACGGACACTTACAAGTAAACTCCGGCAACGTAATATTAATATCATAGCGACGACCGATGCGTGGATTGGGGAAGGTAATTAGCTTGCCTTCGGCAATCTCGCGTTCACCATATTTCATTTGAGCAGTCTGGGTTTCAGGTGATGGCTGTTGCTGCGTTGAGAGTTGACTCATAATTATCTGTTCGTGTTGAGTTGAGGCAGTAGACGCTGAGCAGCTAAGAGGCATTCAACTTCTTTGCATAACCAAGTTTGTGAAATTCCTGTGGGATAGGCATCTTGCCTGCCCTTTGAATGCAATTTGAAGGCGCGACAGCTTAGCTTAATTAGAGGGTAGCATTTTAGTAAAAATTCGATCCATCATTCCCCATTGTTTCCCAGTCAGGGCAGCTTTCTGTATCCCATCCATAAGGATGCATCGCGCAAACAAATAAATTTCCGCCATACACTTGACCGTGATAGTGACAGCAACCCATACAGGCAGGATGTCTTTCGAGTGTTGGTTCTACCGAATAAGGAAAAGTGGGCTCCGTATCGTCAACTAACTCTTCTAAGTGAGCATAGAGTTCGGCTATTGGTTCAAACATATCCTGCAAACACTGGTCAATTTCAACGCCAACCGTATTTTGCAAATCATCAGCGAAGACTTCGACCATTTCAGTGACATCGAGGAAAAATTCATCAACCATGCAAGCCACTGAATCAATGAGTTCAAAAATACTTTTCGACCACTCTTCCATAATTCAAAACTTAGTAAACAACTATTTTTGACCGCGACAAGTTAACGAGAATCGAGAGATTAATGAGTACTTATCGCCTCAATTGAATGCTTGAGATTGATGAGCTAGGGCTGTGCTGTGCTGCGACCATGCTATCTAAATACTGATGAAGCGATCGCGAATCTACCGGCGGGCGATGACGCTTCTTAAGGTTGAATCGCAGCCACGCTTACTCTAATTAGTAGCATTGGCACACTCTCCTTCTTAAGTTAGTCTCTCACACCACGCGCCAGTCAACTCGCGATCGCGCTTCACAAGTGATATCGAACCTTATTCTTCACTCGCGCTTGAGACGGCGCAATTCTTCTTGCATAGCTTTCACTTGAGCGCGCATTGCTTCAAGATTCTGAGCATCAGTTGGCGCGGATTCATCATCCTCTGTGAGAATTTCGATCCGACGTGGCTCTGATGGGGGAGGATTATCAGAAGACTTGGCGGGTTGCTGTTGCGCCTGTCGCACCATCTCATCCACCAACTTGCGCGCTTCTTCAGTCGTCATTTCGCCCTTAGCGACCATTTCGTCTGCTAGTTTTTGGAGTTGACCCCGCAGTTTCCCTAATCTCCCCCCGGCTTCCTCACCCGCAGCAGCAGCTAGTCCAATGCCCAGATAAAAAGCTTTTTGAACAATATCCCCAAAACCTGGCATGACAAATGGTGCTCCAACACTTGCACTAGTATCCTCTGATTCCAGGATACGAGTGAAACAAGGAAACTGACCACCTCTCAAGGTGGTTCATTTATGCTAAGGGCAATCCTCCGTCGGTTGCCCCTACTCATCTACCAACGCGCCTGCGGCCCTGTCCAAATTTGGTTAACAACTTTACCGTAAATTACAGGTTCATCTTCTTGGGCAAGAGCTGTGTGACCGTTGAGATGGACAGCCCAGACGGGGGGATGCTCATCTCCCATTTCACCGGCGCGGAACAGCACTCGATCGGAATGAGTTCGACTCCAACCGAGTAAAACAGCACTATCGTATTGAATTTCTCCAGGTGCAATCGTCATCGTGCGATTTTGCCGCCGATCCCAAATGACAGCAAAATCTGAGGCATCTGAGGTACTGAACAAGCCCTCAAACTGCCGTGCTAAGATGCGATCGCCGGATGGAGACCAGGAAATGGGAATCAACATGGCGATTGTTCCTGCCATGTCGCCCTCTTCGTCATTGACTAACGGATTATCGGCTAAGGGAGAAGATGCCTTGATGGTTCGCAAATCTCCCGTTTGCAAATTTTCTACGAACATCACGCTCGTGACGCGGCAGCGGTAGAGTTCGGGCTGTCCTTGGAGTTGGATGCGACTGTAAGCCGCGTACTGACCATCGGGAGAAATAATCGATTGGCTGCGGTAGTATCGTATGCCAAAATTGTGGGTGGCACTTTGCTCGGCATGAGTTGCCAAGACCCAATTCCAAGGGACAGGATAGGGACTATCAAGGGGGTCAAGCTGTACTCCTACTTCAGTCATATCGGCAGCTGTATCTTCGCGGACTTCAATTGAGTGCCCAGCAGGTGGCAGTGCTGACGAGTTGGCGTCAATTGGCTCATTCACGGGGTTGGCTTTGGCTGGTAGGCTATGGGTCATCAGCAGCAGATTAAATAAAAGTATGAAGTATGGCCTCGGATGAAGCCATGCTTCTAAACAAGCTATTTTTTTGAACATTGATAAGGGCCAGGGGTGCTAGACGGCGTCTCTTGTGCGAGGAGCGACGCAATCAGGAACTGTGGCAATGTCCCTTATGTTATGTATACCAAGTTAAGATTCATGGAATTTGCTCATTTACGAAAGTTTTCACTTGGTCGTTACGAATTTTGATACTCCTTCACTCCTGTTAGCGATCGCTTTCAACTAAGGGAGCGATCGGCGATCGCGACGATACGAGCGAATTCGACCTATTATTCTTCTATGGTCTGGATACAATTCAGGAAAATTTGTGACCCGATCCACTCGCTCAACTGCTAAGACATCCCCTGAGCCACCAAGGAGTAGACGGCCGTGGTTACTCATCTTCGTGTTCCGATTACTGCTCCTGAGTGTCGGTGGTGGCTTGGCCTTTATTTTGGGGATTGCCTTCGCCCAATCCTATCCCAATCCCAAGCCCGAGAAGCCTTTAGTGGTCAAACTCTGGGAGCGTTTTGTCAATAAGATAGATGCTGTTTCTCCCAGCAACATCCCCGCGACATCAGAGCCACAGACTCATCAATCCCCAGCCGAGCTGACACCCGTTCAACGACAGCAAGTCGCGGCTCAGTTGAACCAGATGCAGGCACAGGTGAAGGGATTAAACGCCTCTATTGCTACATTGGAAGACCAACTGGGTATCGATAGAGCTGACGAACCGCTAGAAGAACGCCTGCAACAACTCAAACTCCAACTGCAAGGAGTAACGGCGGCCTCTGAGACAGTTGCTTCTGTGTCAAGCAGCAGTACCGAATCGGCAGTTGCCTTACCTGCGTTTTTCGTTCAATCTGAGAAGTTAAAGGTGACGTTGCCTAGTGACTCGTTATTTGAGCCGGACAACAGCCTATTGCGCCCAGACGCGGGATTGATTTTAGATAAAATTATTGCCGATCTGCGCGACTCTCCTTCCCGTACCATCCTGATTGCTGCCCATACGGACGCGAAGAATCCTGACGACGATCGCGAACTATCCTTTCGCCGTGCCAAAGCTGTCGAGCAGTATCTCGCTGGTGCTTTAGGCGATCGCTACCGTTGGCTAGCGATCGGTTACGGCGGAACTCGTCCCGTCGTTGCTAATGATACCAGTGCTAACCAGCAACGCAACCGTCGCATTGAAATTGCGGTTGATTAGCTCAGGCGATGTACTGCAAGACTCGGTACATCAACCCAAATCTTGCTCAACAAATTTCGAGGCAAATTGTCAATTTTGCTTTGGAATATGGAGCGAGTGCCCTTTAACAACTAATTTTTTGTATACGAATGGTTAAGCCACTAAACATAATTTCCTCAGTGGGTTAGCCTCGACTATCACCAAATCCTAAACTCTCATCTTTGTCATC
>DATNPC010000225.1:0-3420 GCA_036703375.1 Allocoleopsis sp. | reverse complement strand
AGACGCCCCTAGCCATTTTGCAAGGAGAACTGGAACGAACCTTGCAACAGGCCCAACCAGGGTCAGAACTGCAACAAAGCCTGAGTCATCTGCTCGATGAAGTGTGCGGCCTCAGTGCGATTGTCCGAAAACTGTTGTTGTTGTCTCTTGCAGATGCCGGACAAATGAGTTTGTATCGGGTCGAAGTGAATCTGTCTGAAGTCCTAGCCGAGATGGTTGAGGATATGGAACTGCTAGCACCCGATTTGGAAGTACAAACAGAAATTGCGGATGGATTGCGGGTGTTTGGCGATCGCGATTTACTCGCTCAAGTCTTGCACAATCTGTTGAGCAACGCCATTAAATATAATCTTCCAAAAGGCTGGATGCGGATTAATGCTCGACAGCAAGGAACAACTGTCATGGTCACTATCAGCAATTCATCCCAAGACATTCCTGTCAGCGAACGGGAGCGGATTTTCGATCGCTTTTATCGTGGAGATTCTGCCCGAACGCGAAAGATAGAGGGGACAGGACTGGGACTGAGTCTGGCACGGGAAATTGCCCTAGCTCATGGTGGCAACCTAACACTTGATTTGACACCACAGGGTCAGAGTTCGTTCACGTTCAGCTTGCCAGTTGAAGCTCCTGTTTGATGCTCGGACAGTTTAACCGGAAGCTCAATCAAAAATTCCGTTCCCTCTCCAAGTTGCGACATACATGTCAACTGACCGCCGTGTTTGTCAACAACAATCTGATAGCTAATGGATAACCCCAAGCCAGTCCCTTGACCGACTGGTTTAGTGGTAAAAAATGGGTCAAATATTTGCTGTTGAACCTGCGGTGACATTCCAGGCCCATTATCCGCAATGCGAATGACCACTGTATCGCTCTCTCCTAATTCAGTGCGAATCCGAATACAAGGGGTTTTCGAGTACGTCTTGGTGGGGAGTGAACGTTCAACTTCGGCTACATCTCGCTGTGCCGAACACTGTTCAATTCTCAACTCTTCCACAGCATCGAGTGCATTACTTAGGATATTCATAAACACTTGATTGAGTTGACCCGCATAGCACTCTACTAAAGGCAACTCGCCATATTCTCTAATCACCTGAATGGCTGGACGATCCATTTTCGCCTTCAATCGGTGCTGCAATAGCAGTAGCGTGTTATCGATCCCTTGATGTAAATCGACGGGTTCGTAAGCTGTTTTGTCAATACGCGAAAAGCTCCGCAGCGATAGAACAATTTGACGAATCCGCTCTGCTCCCATTTGCATGGAGTGCATGACTTTGGGTAAGTCTCTGCTGATGAATTCTAAATCAATTGCCTCTACCTCGGCTTGAATCGCTGGTGCTGGTTTGGGGTAGTGTTGCTGATAAAGGTCGATTAAGTGCAGCAAATCTTGAGCATATTGAGTGGCGTGGGGAATATTGCCGTAGATGAAGGAGACGGGATTGTTAATTTCGTGGGCGATGCCTGCAATTAACAATCCCAAACTAGACATTTTTTCCGTCTGAATCAGTTGGGTTTGAGTATCTCGCAGTTCGTGTAAGGCCTGTTCGAGCTGATCGGCTTTTTCTCTTAACTGAGCTTCCGATTGAATCAAGGCTGCCTCGGCTTCTTTGCGTTCGGTAATATCGCGAGCGTTGACCACCAAGCGAGCAACAGGAGCATCCATCAGCAAATTGCTGTAGCTTGACTCGATATAACGCCAGGAGCCATCTGTGTGGCGACATCGTAGCTCAATCGATGAATGGGTAGTTGAGTTTTTGAGAACGTGCTGAAAGTCTTCTTTAACTAATGCAATATCTTCTGGATGTACGACCTCAAATATGTTCTTGCGAATTAATTCTCCGGGCTTATATCCCAAAATTCCTTGAACCGCAGGACTGATGTAGCGAATTGTGCCATCCGCATCGAGAATCACGATCAGATTGGAGCTATTATGAATCAGCGATCGCCATTTCGCTTCGTTTTTCGCCCAAACTACGGCTTCTCGCTTGTGCTGTTCTTCCACACCAATCGCACCCGCAATCATCCCTAGCAGTTGTTTATCCGCTTGGGTGGGAATGAAGCGGTGCTGATACATTACACACAATGACCCAATCGCCTCACCCGCACACCTCACCACCTGTCCGATGTAGGTTTGCAAGTTATAGGGAGCAATGGTTGGATCGCTTTGAGCGTAGGATGTTTTTTGTAAGTCCTGAAGCACAAAAACGCGATCGCTTCCGCTGTGAATCACGCGATCGCAAATTCGGTTTTTGGGTTCGTCAACACTACAATAGTTTGGGGGTGTCTGCCACTGACCCAAGGACACCAGTAAATCTTCGTGGAGTCGATTGTAGAGAGCCAATCTTCCACCCAGTAATTCTCCCGCTAGTGCTGTCAGTTGGTTAATATTCTCATCCGGATCTGCACCTAAACTGACAAAGCACTGATGAATTTTTGACAGTTGTTCTCCGGCTTTAAGATTGGTGATGTCACTGAGCGTACAAATAATCTGTTCTACATACCCGTCCCCATTGAACTGTGGTTCAGTATTCACCGACAGCCAAACGCGATCGCCAATTTCCGGCCGATAAACTCCCAACACCAAGTTACGTAATGGGTGACGACTTGCCAGTAGGAGAAATGCATGTTTTACTCGTACTGGGACTGACTGGAGTTTGAACTGAAATGGTGTGCCATCTTCTTGGATAACGTGCCAGTCGGGGTCTAGCGGTGATTGACCCAGCATTTGACTTTCGGTTAATCCGAGCAAGTTCAGAGCCGCCTGATTGACCGAGCGGACTTCACCTTGGGCTCCCATCGTCAGCAGACCAATCGGTAATTCTTGGAAAAGCGGTTTTGGGAGAAGGTCAAACCGACACGGGAGGGTAATGTTTTGCCGATCTAGGGGTAAAGATAACATCGCTTTCAGCCAGGGGGACTAAGTGAATACCTAGAGTCTTTACTTGCATTGACTCTTGTATAACCAGTTCAATGTGTACTCCGATACACCCTGGGAAAGAACTTTTGCATTACTCTTTCTTTAGACTCACGAGTGACTTCTGTATCCGGATAGAAATCGGTCATCAGAAAGAGAAAAAGTGGCGGCGAAAACAGAAATTCCCCCAGGGAATTCCTGAGTCAATATCGTCTGTAATGCCTACTGCACTCAGCTAAAATTTTTCTCTCAAGGGATAGATTTTCTCTAAATGGATAGATGCATCTCCTCCTACCAAAGCATCTATCTACTGCTGTAGATGAAGGGGGTTATTAAAATCGAATTCAACTGATTCAATTTTACAACCTTACCAATTTACTAGGAGTTAGGTTGCAATACTAATATACTTGCCAAATCTTTTTCTTAATTTATGAACAAAAAGATTTGTTTACATAACTCAAAACGGCAAACCCATCGTCACGCTGAGAAGCAGCGTGGGACTCGGCTAG